>CALWNV010000026.1 GCA_944382895.1 uncultured Clostridia bacterium
CGCATATCTGAAAAGACAATACAAAACCGTTGGGATATTCTTCGGGGTTGTATTTTTGCTTTTTTTGGGAATTTCAATTATATACCCGGATAAGTTCACCAAATTCACGCCGTTTGCTTTCGTAACGGGAGGGTTTTTCTCCGGGCTCTCCGGATTCCTAGGCATGAAAATCGCAACCGCAGCAAATGCACGGACCGCAAGCGCAGCGGAAAAATCACTGAACAGCGGATTAAAAATAGCTTTTTCGGCGGGTTCGGTTATGGGTTTTGTCGTTGTGGGCCTCGGTCTGCTTGATCTCTCAGCATGGTATCTAATATTAAAATATGCGTTTAATTGTTCAGCCTCTGACATAACCATAAATATGCTTACCTTTGGGATAGGCGCGTCTTCAATGGCTTTATTCGCGCGTGTCGGGGGCGGAATATTCACAAAAGCCGCGGATGTAGGCGCGGACCTTGTAGGCAAGGTAGAAGCCGGGATCCCGGAAGACGACGCAAGGAACCCCGCGGTCATCGCCGACAATGTCGGCGATAATGTCGGAGATGTAGCCGGCATGGGCGCGGACCTGTATGAAAGTTACGTAGGATCGATCGTTTCATCCATGTCGCTTGCCGTCGCGGCAGGGACGGACGGAGTCGCACAAATGACACTTCCTCTTATCCTTGCGGCGATAGGTGTCATCGCATCGGTGATAGGTACATTTTTTGTACGTACTAAAGAAGATCTTGACCAAAAACATCTCCTGAAAGCGCTCAGACGAGGAACCGTAGTCAGCGCGGTACTTTTTGCCGCAGCTGCGTTTGCGGCGATATGGTTTTTACTGGATCACAGTAAAATAAATATATATTTTGCTATCATCTCCGGATTACTTGCAGGAGTTCTGATAGGTCTTTTTACCGAATATTATACATCAGACACTTATAAACCGACTCGAGAAATTTCAAAAAGCTCCGAGACGGGTACGGCGACTGTTGTTATAAGCGGATTCAGCCTCGGTCTTAAATCCACGGCGGCACCTGTAATAATCGTAGGAGTTTCTATACTCGTTTCCTTTTTTGTTTCAGGCGGAGCAACAGACCCGAAAACAGGGCTTTTCGGAATAGGGCTGTCGGCCGTTGGAATGCTTTCCACGTTGGGCATAACTCTCGCAACCGATGCATACGGGCCGGTCGCGGACAATGCCGGAGGGCTGGCGCAGATGGCGCAAAGACCTGAGATCGTCAGGGAACGTACAGACGCGCTCGACAGCTTAGGAAATACGACCGCCGCGACAGGAAAAGGGTTTGCAATAGGTTCCGCCGCGCTGACAGCGCTTGCGCTGATAGTTTCTTTTGTTGATAAGCTTCCCAACCAGGGAGCCGGATACGATTTGTCATTAACAAACCCAATAGTTCTCGTTGGGCTTTTCGTTGGAGCTATGCTTCCGTTTTTATTTTCGGCAATGACGATGAACGCTGTAGGCGGCGCAGCGCAAAGCGTAGTGATAGAGGTTCGTCGTCAGTTTAATGAAATAAAAGGATTAATGACCGGACAGGCAACACCGGATTACGCAAAATGCATAGATATCTGTACAAAAGCTTCTCTTAAAAAAATGATAGGCCCGTCATTACTCGGAATAGTATCTCCGATTGTGATAGGCTTTACACTCGGACCAGAAGGAATTTCCGGGATGCTCATGGGCGCTACGATATCAGGATTTTTGCTTGCGATACTTATGGCAAACGCCGGAGGCGCATGGGATAACGCGAAAAAACATATAGAATCAGGGAATTTCGGAGGGAAAAACAGTAAAAACCATAAAGCGACCGTTGTCGGGGATACGGTAGGCGACCCGTTCAAAGACACTGCCGGTCCGTCAATAAATATTCTGATAAAACTTCTATCTGTCGTATCAATAGTTTTTGCTTCCCTTTTTGCCGCATATAACTTTTTCATCTGAACCACTTGGAAAATCAAAACAGAAAAAAAACGTCCCGAAAAGGTATAACAACCGGATTCGGGGCGTTTTTATACTGTCAATAAATAAAGGATTTTTTTCAATAGAAGAGAATAAATAAGTGTAAAACAAAATCACTCATAATTTATCCGCCGAATAAAATCATCGCTTTTTCTTCGATTTTTTTCAATCTGTGCGCCGCGCCTGATTTTGAGATCGGAGGAGTGCAGAGCACAGCAAGCTCCGCCAAAGAAAGCTCCGGATTTTCAAGCCGTAAAACAGCGATTTCGGTAAGTTCAGGCGGCAGATCCCGAAAATCGTTTTTCTGAAATTTTTTAATAACGTCCAATTGTTTTGCCGCTGCGACCACGGTTTTATCAAGATTCGCGTTATCACAGTTCATTTGTCTGTTGACATTGTTTCTTATTTGTTTTTCTATACCTGCGTTCATATAATCAAAACAAAAGGAGGACGTTCCTATAATATTCAGAAAATCAGAGATCATACCGGAATTTTTTATATAAACAACATAGTTTGTCCCACGTACGGTGATTTTCGGGGATACCCCAAAAGGTCGCAGCAAAACAGATATATCTTCGGCAAATTGTTTTTCGTTCAAAACAAGTTCGAGATGATATCCTTTAGTGGGATCAGACAAAAAACCGGCACATACAAAAACACCGGCTGCAAAACTTTTTACACAGCATTGTTTTTCAAGTAAATTAAAATCAATATGCCGATTTTCCGCTTTAACCGGATCCACAGAAAGAAACCTTATAATATCTTCCGCTTTTTTACCATCAAGAACAAGTTCATATACGGATCTCGACCTTCCTTTAACCGAGATATCTGAAAGACTCAGCGTAATATCCGAATACTTGTTTATATATTTTATAAACTGCTCGACCGTTTCAATATGCTCGGTCAATATTCTTATAAAATCCAATGAAAATATATTTCCCGACGAAAGGAATCCATACCAGAACGCCCTGCGGCAGCACGACGCGCGTTTTTGCAGACAAAGACTTTTTTTGACATCATATGAATATGACATTTTATTCACCCCACATAACGGATTTCAGGTGTCAATGTCACGCCGAATTTATCATAAACGGTTTTTTGTATATATGAAATCAATTCCAAAACATCTTTTGAAGTCGCAGTCCCCGTATTCACTATAAACCCGGAATGTTTTTCACTTATCTGAGCGCCTCCTATACTGTATCCTCTAAGCCCGCATTCATCTATAAGTTTGCCTGTAAAATATCCCTCAGGCCTCTTAAAAACACTTCCGGCAGAAGGCATTTCAAGAGGTTGTGCAGCTCTTCTTTTCCCTATAAGTTCATCCATCTTGGCCTTTATAATATCAGGATCTGAGCGCTCAAGCCTGAGTACTGTACAAAAAATCACATCATCAGAACTGAAACATGAATGTCTATACGAAAAATCGTGATTTTCGCCGTATGCTTCCTTTATCCTTCCGTTTTTGTCAACATAGACCGTTTTATCAACGACCATACTCATGTCCTCACCGTATGCGCCCGCGTTCATCACAACTGCGCCGCCGACCGTTCCCGGTATACCGTGAGCGAACTCAAAACCCGAAAGACCGTTTTTCATCGCGAAAACCGCGGCTTTCGCATTAGTAACACCTGATCCTACCGTAAGCTCGGTCCCGTCTATTTCAATAAAATCAAATTTTTCCGTTTTTATCACGGGTATACGTAAACCCTCATCGGAAACAAGAAGATTAGAGCCGTTTCCGAGAACAAAAAATTCTATATTCTCTTGTCTCATATACGCTAAAAGAGCCGACAACTCACGCAAACTTTCAGGGAAAATCATAAGATCGGCATTTCCGCCTATCTTAAATGTTGTATAGTTTCTCATCGGCTCGTTTCGCAAAAATCTATATCCGTTTTCCGTTAAAAAATCTATCATAAGCTCTCCGGGACAGCGTCAATAAACGCTGCAGCAATACTTTTATTTACACCGGGCAAAACTCCGAATTTGACAAACAGCCTTATACTCCCACATCATATACAAAACTGTATTTTTACCATGAATAACTCACACACCATTTATATGCTAAAAATACTGTTATAATACTTCAATAAGACAGCCTATCCACATTGAAAATTCAGTTCAAAGACACACCCATCTGGTTCTGAAGCCGTTTATTCAGCTCCTCTGCTGCATTATATCCCATTTTCTTCTGACGGCTGTTCATTGCCGCAACCTCTATAATGATCGCCAGATTACGTCCGGGTTTGATGGGGATGGTTACTGTAGGGATCTTCAGTCCGAGAAGCTCATATGTATCCGACTCAAGACCAAGACGGTCATACTGTTTTTGCTCGTTCCAAGGCTCAAGCTGAATTATAAGATCCACTTTCTCCGTTGTTTTTACAGCGCCCATACCGAACAGACGACGAACGTCGACTATCCCTATACCACGCAACTCGATAAGATGTCTTATAATCTCCGGAGATGAACCCACCAATGTACGATCCGAAACACGTTTGATCTCCACCGCGTCATCGGCAACAAGCCTATGTCCTCTTTTAAGTAGTTCGATCGCTGTCTCGCTTTTTCCTACTCCGCTCTCACCGAGAATAAGAATCCCTTCACCGTACACCTCAACCAAAACACCGTGCCGTGTTACTCTCGGCGCAAGCTCTACACTGAGATAACTGATCAACGCCGACATTGTACTTGAAGTGCTTTCAGAGGTAAGAAGCAGGGGTATTTTATATTGTTCCGCGCATTTCACTATCTCGGGCAAAGGTTCAAGCCCGTGGGTAATTATAACTGCCGGAATATTCTGGGTAAACAACTTTTCTATCTTACGGCTGCGCTCATCGTCTGAGAATCCTTCCAAATAATTATACTCAGCTTTACCTAAAAGCTGTATACGATTCTGATCAAAATACCCGTAGAAATCAGCAAGCGCGAGTCCGGGACGATTGACATCGGCAGTACTTATGACAGTTTTGCCCTCGCTGTCTTCGGGAATATATATCGGCGTTAAATTCAAAACGTTCTGGAGATTTACAAGATCTACCGTATATTTCTGTTCCATAATTACCTCAAAAACACGACCGCTCAGGCAATTTTTCAATTACCTGAGAGCCGCACATATGTAATATTTTTTTACTGATAAACACTGCAATTATATTTCCTCAGTCTCTTTGCCTGTCGTATCTTCAGCGAAATCATTTGCGTCATCAACAGGCTCCTGATTGTTCTCAGAAGTGCCGGTGAGGTCATCACCCGTAACCTCAACTATTGCGGGTTCTTCCTCCGGAAGCAAAGTCCTTATCGAAAGACTTACTCTCTTTTCATCATAATTTATCTCAATTATCTGAGCCTTTACCACATCTCCGACTTTGAGCACATCAGAAACGTTTTCGACACGATGATTAGAAAGCTGAGAAATATGAATAAGTCCGTCTATATTATCAATAACACTGACAAATGCCCCGTAAGGCATGATTTTAAGGACAGTTGCATCTATAATATCATCGACTTTATATTTTGTCCTGAGTATCTCCCAGGGATTATCCTCCGATCTTTTATAAACAAGAGATATCTTATGCTTTTCCGGATCAACAGATTTTACCTCGACTTCAATAACATCTCCTACATTAACAATCTCTTCCGGAGACTTTATTCTCCCCCAAGTCAAATCAGTTATATGAACCAGCCCGTCCACGCCGCCAATATCCACGAACGCACCGAATTTTACAATAGACTTGACGACACCTTTATATTTTTTACCTACTTCTATGTTATCCCATATTTCTTTTTGCGCCGCAGCCTGCTCCTCTTTAAGAACAGACCTGATAGAACCGATAATCCTTCTGCGCCTTCCGTTTTCCTCAACTTCGATTATCCGTATAGGAAAATCTTTGTTTACAAGAGTATTCAGATCGGTATCCCGACGCAAAGAAGCGAGTGAAGCAGGTACAAATACTCTGACTTTATTTACAAGAACGACTACCCCGCCTTTTACCGCCTCGATAACACGGCAGGTCAAAACCTCACCGCTGTCTTTTGCCGCAACGATTTTCTCATAACCCTTTATGCTGTCTATCTTTGTTTTTGAAAGCTGAGCCGTTCCTTCAACATCATTTACACGAACAACAAAAGCTTCGATTTCATCTCCGATCTCAGGAGCCTTCTCATCCGAAGAAAACTCGTCAACGGGAATAAACCCGGAATGCTTAGCTCCCAAATCGACCTGAACCTCAGAGCCGTTGACCGCGCTTATTATTCCTTTAACTCTTTCTCCGTTGCGAATAATCTTCATCGAGGCGTCGATAGCTTTTTCAAAATCTATCTCTTCTTCCCCCACGGAAATATTATTCTCACTGTTTTCACTTACCATAATCCTATAAACCTCCTCGATTGTTCTGCCGTGAGTGGACGCGCCGGCGGACAATCCTATTTTTTTATACTTACTCAAATCAGGTAACTCTTCCGGTCTTTCAATATGAAATGCCGGACAATACAAAGCCGCTATCTCACAAAGCTTTTGCGTATTGGAACTGTTTTTGCCCCCTACTATTACAAAAGCATCGACATTTTCAGCCAGTTCCGCAACCTCTCTTTGTCTGTCATAGGTAGAGCTGCATATTGTATTTACTACTCTCACGTTTCGGAATCTACGCAAATACTCCGCCATTTCCTCAAACTTACGCGCGTTAAAAGTTGTCTGCGCCAAAAATACGATTTCCGAACATTCCCCGTTTATATTATGCATTATTTTTTTCAATTCGTCAATATCTTTTACAATAAATTTTTTATTTTTTGCATTTCCGAGAATCCCGGTCACCTCAGGATGATTAATATTGCCCGCAACTATCACGTTTTCAGCATTTGAAACAATATTGTGAATTTTCTTAACTTTCGGGCATGTTTCGTCAATGATTTGTACATTTTTAGCCGACAGAGCATCATAAACAGATGCCGGAACACCGTGAGCACGGATAAAAACTATACTCCCCGGTTCGATATCATCAATATTCTCAGTGTTTATTACACCTCTTCTCTCAAGTTCATCCGTGATTATACCGTTATGTACTATTTGCCCGAAAGTATAAATTTTTTTTCCTCCGTTATCCTTTCTCAAAATATCATATATCGCATTCACCGCGCGATTTACACCGAAACAAAACCCTATGTTTGAGGTTTTGATGACCTCATAACTCATATATCCGCTCCATTATTTCTTTGCCTATATTTTTATAATCACCGTTCTCCGCGCCAAGCTCATCATATTTTATCGGTTTGTCGATTATCACTTCATAACTGTTAAAAATATGCAATCTCCGCTTATATTTGAGACGTACAGGTATCAGCGTCGCCTTACATTTATATGCGAGCATGACCACTCCGCCTTTCGCGTCTGAAACATCACCCTCCCTGACCCGTGTTCCTTCAGGAAAAATTCCTATCTGTTTTCCATCTTTCAGATATCTCATCGCCGTTTTGATTGCTCCCAGATCATTCGTGCCGCGGTCAACGGGAAACGCACCATACCCTTTAGCAAAAAACTTTATTACAGGAGTATGAAACAGTGACTTCTTAGCCATAAAATGTATCTGGCGCCTGAACGCAACTGTCAAAAGAAAAACGTCAAAATCAGAATAATGATTGGCGCAAACTATAACAGGTCCGCTGTTGATACGGTTCTGCGCCCCGATAACTCGGAACCGATTGAATACTTTGAAATAAATCAAAAACAAATAATGTGCAAACTTATACATCGATCTTGCTCCTGACGATTTTCAATAACGCCTCCATAGTCTCTTCAGGCTCATATCCGGTGTTATCAAGTAAAACAGCGTCGTCTGCCTGTTTCAGAGGCGAAATTTTTCTTGTGGTATCGTTTTTGTCACGCTCTATTATCTCGGAAAGGATACGTTCATAAGCGTCGTCATCCTCTTTCCCTGAAGCTTTAAGTTCCATGAACCGTCTCATCGCACGGTCTTCCGGTGTCGCGGTCAAAAATATCTTTACCTGAGCATTCGGTAAAATAACCGTTCCGACATCTCTTCCATCCATAATAACGTTATTTTCTGCAGCTATGTTACGCTGAAGATCAAGCAGAAATTCCCTGACTTCAGGGATCCTTGACACATCTGAAGCCGCCATTGATACAGGTTGTGTTCTTATAAGATCGGAAATGTCCTCCCCGTTAAGGATAACGCGCTGTACCCCGTCAACATACTCAAGAGAAACGCTTATCCCCGGCAAAAAACTTTTGACCGATTCTTCATCTTTGGTATCAGCGCCTTTTCTCATCACATAAAACCCTATCGCGCGATAAAGAGCCCCCGTGTCCACATAAATATATGAAAGTCTTCTGGCAAGCTCCCTCGCCTGTGTGGATTTACCTGAACCTGAAGGTCCGTCAATCGCGATATTTATCGGCATGAATAACCCCTCCTGTTTTTTCAAAAGAAATGCGTTATAAATATTTTTTTACAATACGATGTATTTATAATCAAACAACCCTGTGCCCGAGACCTACCGCAACTTCGTTCAAATGCAGCATACCCACACCAAAAAATACAGCGACCGCCACATGGTCATCAAGTCTCGCAACAGCTATTTTTCCCCCGACATTCAATCCCGCAGCTTTCTGTACAAGCTGACTTACAGCTTCCCTTGCCGCTCCTGCCACCGAACCTTCCTCAGCGTGACTGTCACCTATAACCCCGTCACGTTTCGCTATTGCAACAGTACGCTCTATCATTTTACTTATTGAAGTTATATATTCCCCGCCAAAATCAGTTGCTGACACTTTTATCCCGGAATAAGACAGATCTTCTCTTATAACCGCCTCTTCCTCCCTGTCAGCCGAAACAACCATTCTCAATGCGGCAGCCGCGGCATCTCTACTTCCTTTCTCCTGCATATTCTACACCTTTCCGACCGCTCTCCCGGTCATAAACGCGATTTGAAGATTAAACCCTCCGGTATACGCATCAACATCTATTATTTCTCCCGCAAAATAGAGCCCTTTCAATATACGTGACTCCATCGTCTTGGGGTTTATTTCATCGACAGATACTCCGCCGGAAGTTATTATAGCTTCGCTCAACGGACGTTTCCTTTTTACCTCAAACGTAAAATTTTTAATGAGGCGCACAAAGAACAAACGTTCTTCTTTTGTTATAAGACAGACTTTCTTTTCAGCACTTATCCCGCTTTTTTCAATAATTACGGGTATAAGCTTAAGGGGAAGAAGATCTTTGAGCGAATTCTTAAAATTTTTGTTTATATTTTTTGCAAAATCACCACATATGCGTCTGTCAAGAGTTTTTTCATCAAGCCCCGGTTTAAGATCAATCGAAATACTGTCTCCGCTCTCGCAAAATGAAGACGCGCTCAATATAAGCGGCCCGGAAACACCGAAATGAGTAAACATCATTTCACCCGGCTCCGATCTCGGCGGCGATTTACCGGACTTTTTAATAATCGTTACTGTCACGTTTTTTAACGCAAGACCCTGTAGAGGGAAAACTTCTTTTGTCTCCAGAGGGACAAGAGATGGCTCCGGCGTTATTACAGTATGCCCGTACTTACTCGCGATTTCAAGCCCTTTACCGGTAGAGCCGGTAGCAGGATATGACAGACCACCGGTACACAATACAACCTTTTTGGAAAAATAACGAGTACCGTCTTTACATAAAACGCCCCGGACCCCGCCGTCCTCCGCAATCAGATCTTCCACTTCTTTTTGGATTATGTTTTCACTGCCGCAATAATTCTCAAGGGCCCTGACTATATCACTCGCTTTGTCACTTACAGGGAAGACCCTGTTTCCCCTTTCTGTTTTCAGCGGAACTCCACGGCTTTCAAAAAACGACATCGTATCCTGAGGAGTAAAAGAGGAATAGCTGCTGTACAGAAAACGCGGATTTCGCACAATATTGAAAAAGAACTCGTCCCTGTCGCAGTTATTGGTAACATTGCAACGGCCTTTACCGGTTATCGCGAGTTTTTTTCCCGCAACCCGGTTTTTTTCCAATACAAGGACTTTACGGCCGTTCTCAACGGCGGTCCCGGCGCACATCAGACCCGACGCGCCGGCTCCGACAACAATCATATCAATCTTTTTTGTCATAAACCTCGTTTTCATCCCATATCTGTTCAAGTTCCGCAAGCGCAGATGTGAGATCCTGCTCTTTTTTTATAGCGACTGCGGAAACAAGAGCGTTTACCAAGCTCAGCGGCGCGACAAGGCTGTCTGTGAATGCTGTTATACTGCTTTTGGCAAATAATGAATATTTCGCATACGCGCAAAGAGGCGAAGATGAACTGTCTGTTATCGCAACTACAGTAGCTTTTTTCCCACTTGCATATTTCAACGCCTTAAGCGTACGGTTTGAATATCTCGGATAACTTATACCTATTAATACATCATCCTCACAAATATGAAAAACCTGTTCAGCGACCTCACTCACTCCCGATGTCCCGACTACCCTGACGCTGTTGAACATCAGATTGAAATAAAATCCGAGAAACTCAGCAAGAGCCGATGAAGACCGAACACCCACTATATATATACGCTTTGCATTTATTATACTGTCAACAACACAGTCAAATGTTTCTGTATCGATATTCTCAAGTGTCATGCGAATTGTTTCCATATCCGAATGCAGAACATTTTTCAGAACGGTCGAAGTCCCTATTCTGCTTTTGGTAACTTCCATACGCTGAACTGCAGTCATTTTATTATGCGCGGCTTTCATAAGCGCATCCTGTAATTCAGGATATCCGTCAAAGCCCAAGGTTATAGCAAACCGTATCACCGTACTTTCGCTTATACCGACGACCGAACCGAGCCGAGCGGCCGTCATAAACGCGGCCTTATCATAATTATTAAGCATATAGTCGGCAATCAAACGATGGCTTTTGGAAAGCTTGCTTTTTCGCTCCTCCAAAAACTGCATAAAATCCTGCACTATATCTACCTCTCAAAAACTGAAAAATTCTTTTACTTTTTTTATATACAAATCCGTATCTGTAGAAAACGAGTTAAAATGCCCTGCTCCATCAACTAAAAAAAGAGCCTTTACCGACGAACACGCCTCATAATTTTTTTCTGACGCTTCCGGCAATACAAATTTATCTTTCAACCCGTGCGCAAAAAACACCGGAACCGACGTACCTGATACAGCACGTAGAGTAGTCGCCTCTCTGAGCGAAAATCCGGCTTTGACTCTGCATATCATGTCAGCAAACCACAAAACCGGGAACGGTGGTATCCTGTATCTGGTTCTGAGGATATACCTAAACTCCTGATACGGAGAAATATACCCACAGTCCGCCACTACGCCTCTTACATTTTCAGGGAGACCCTCAAGACCGAGAGCAAGCAAAGCCGTAGTTGCCCCCATCGACACTCCTAAAAGATATATTTCCGCATCAGGACAGACTTCAATTGCCTTTTTTATCCATAAAAGACAATCATATCTTTCCTTTATACCAAACGTGATATATCTTCCTTCACTTGCCCCGCAGGACCTCTGATCATATATCAATACATTGAACCCGGACTCATAAAGTATACGCGAAACACGTCCGAAATCCCTTAGGCCGTCAGAAGTGTAGCTATGAACACATATGGCCGTTTTTTTCGAGCCTTTATACGAAAGATACTTTCCGCAAAGCAGCAGCCCATCCGCCGAAAGTATACTTATATCTCTGTATGGTTGAGCGCAAAACCAGTCAATTCCCGCCTTAATGTTCCGCCGGAGTTCATCCGTATTGTTCCGGACCCCGACAGGGATTTTTATATAATGTTTTTTCCGGACACACACCGTCTTAAAAAAATATACCGCTATACAGAAACATAAAACAAGTAATAAAACAATCAAACATACAAGAACTATAAAAAAAGCCATAAATCATTTCCTCGTGCTTTCAAGAACGGAAAAACTCAGAAATCGTGAAGTTGGGATCAAACGTATCTCTTTTATTATCATTACAAAATTTTTCCCCGAAAAAAATATAACACAGAAAAAAGCTGATGTACCATGCGAAAATACAGATTATTTATTATAAAGTTTATGTATGAATATCCTTGAAAACAATATTACTTCCGAGAAAATTATTTATTAGGGAAAATAACAACTTTGATACCCTTACCGCTTTCGGCAATATCAAAAGCCTCTTCCCATTTCTCCATCGGGAATCGGTGCGAAATAAGAGCTCCCGCGTTTATCTTGCCTTGTTGCATAAGTTTAAGAGCGGTATCCCAGCTCTGCCATTTATGCCCGAATGTTCCTATGAGACTTATCTGTTTTGCCGTCAGCATGGAATACTCTATCTCCATCGTAGGTTTTGTAAGACCTATCTGAACCAACGCGCCCATTTTTTTAAGGAGAGACATACCTGTATTCACTCCGGGAACGGAACCGGAACACTCAAACACCAGGTCAGCTCCGCGTCCTCCAGTAATATCGTCCACAATCTTCCCTACATTTTCTTTCTGGGTATTGACGGTATAATCGATCCCAAGTTCTTTCGCCACAGAAAGCCTTCCCTCATCTTGAGTAAGCCCGGTAACAATAACGGTCGCACCGAAATTTTTCACAAGCTGAGCAACTAAAAGACCTATCGCACCCGACCCTATGACAACCACCGTGTCCGTAGGAATAACCTTCACAGCATCATAAACAGCATGGACAGAAACAGCTGCGGGCTCACAAAGGCTTCCCGCATCAAACGGGATCTCATCAGGCAGGATATGAACTATATCTTCCCTGACAACACAGTATTCCGCCATGCCTCCGTCAACCCCGTAACCTATGGAAAGACGATCCTTACACATAAGAAAATTACCTGTACGGCAGTAATAACAATGTCCGCATACAACATTTCCCGTCTCTGTCACTACCCTGTCACCCGGTTTTACGCTTTTTACGTCTTCACCGACTTCAGCCACCGTACCGGAAAGCTCATGTCCCAAAATCACAGGAGGATTGGACCATGTGGTCCCATGCTTTATTTTCACATCGGTCCCGCATATCCCAACCGCTTCTACCTTGATTTTCACCTCGTTCTTTTTTACCGAAGGTTCCGGCCGATCTGTCAATACAACATTGCCTACGCCTTCTTTAAGTTTAACTATAGCTTTCACTTCTATACCTTCTTCTATAAAATTTCACGATAAATATCAATCATTTCCGATTTATCCGGTAAAACATACGCTCTTCCGAGAAGCCTCTGCTGTGTCTTCTCCACCTGTTCAGAAAAAGAGACTAACATGTCATCCGACGCACCGTATGAGGACAACGGCTCGGTTTTTATAAGCGTGGAAATAAGCGCGTGGATATCCGACACACCCGCTTTCGAAAAAAGAGAAAGCAAAGCGGCAAATCTGCCGCCGGGAGCGCGATTTTCATAAAACCTCAGTACCGGAGGAAGCATCATAAAATTAGCCTGACCATGAGGAATATGATATTCACCACTCAAAGGATAACTCATCGCGTGTATAAGTCCGCATCCGGCGTTGGAAAAAGCGATACCGGCATAATTAGAAGCTGTCAGTACATCTTTGACAACATTTTTTTCGGAACCTTTCCCGTTTTTTTCAATATACCGGTAGGCCGATAATATCAGGCCTATTGATTCTTCCGCAAAAAAATCCGACTGAACGGAGGACAGAGGAGACAAATAACTCTCAATCGCATGTATAAGCGCGTCTACGGACGAATACATAAACACGCTGTATGGCAGATTTTGTAAAAATTCCGGAACAAGGACGGCGTCATCCGCATAAAGAACATCGTCAGCGAGACCGAGTTTAGTACCCTCGCTCTCAAATGCGACTATCGAAATATTGGTGACCTCGCTGCCGGTTCCGCATGTTGTCGGAATTATTATGAGCCCGTGACCGCGTTGCGGTTTCTCTTTGCCGCAAAACAGCTCGAAAAGATTATTTATCCCGGTCAATGCGACAATCTTGGAAATATCTATCGCCGTACCTCCGCCTATGGCGATCACTCTGTCATACTCATATCCGGAAAGCTTTTCAAGAATTTTTTCAACTTTTTCCGATGTGGGCTCGCCCTGTCCGAAATCATCCTGGGCAATAACTTTGCAGGGTACATTTTTCTTTGAAATATATGTGTCAAGCAAAAACCTGTCCGTCAAAATCAGGTCTTTTCCGCAAACAGAGTATCCGGATAAAAACTCATCAAAACTTTCGCAATTTCTTATCCGGGGAACGATTTTGAAAGATGTCATTTTCATACGCCTCTTGTTTTTTATATCTTTTTATTTCAGTCCTTGACAAATTTTTCCACGGTTTTCACTATCGTCTGCGCATCTATTCCGAATTTTTCCGCGAGGTACGCGGCTTTTCCACCCTCGCCGAATTTCTCCTGTGATCCAAGTCTGACAAGCGGCGCCGGATAATTCTCACAAAGAGTCTCGGCCACCGCAGACCCCAATCCGTTATTGATATAATGGTTTTCAACAGTTATTATCTTCCCTGTTCTTTTCGCTGCGTCTATAACCGCCTGTTTATCAAAGGGTTTCAGTGTAAACATATCTATCACTGTTGCTTCTATGCCTCTCGACGCGAGGACATCCGCTGCCCGCAGGGACTGTCCAACGGCATAACCCATCGATACTATCGCCACATCACCGCCTTCACGTAAAACGTTCGCCTTGCCTATTTCAAAAGAAGAACCTTCTTCATAAATACTGTCACAGCCTTTTCTGACAAGGCGCAGATATACAAGCCCGTCATGAGATGCTATTTTCGGTAAAATATCATTAAGCATAGTAACATCCGTAGGCTCGATGACCGTAGCGGTAGGAATTGCGCGCATGATCCCGAGATCCTCAAACGCCATATGTGTCCCACCGTTCAGAGCAGCGGTCACACCGGGATCGGATCCTACAATTTTAACGTTAAGCCCCGCATACGCACATGATACAAAGATCTGGTCAAGAGCTCTGCGCGTACAGAAAACTCCGAAAGTATGCGCGAACGGGATCTTTCCCTGAACAGCAAGCCCTGCGGCAACTCCGACCATGTTTGCCTCCTGTATACCGCAATCGACAGTCTGTTCAGGCAAAGCCTTCGCAAAAGGCTTTGTGCCCATGGCGCCCATAAGGTCGGCATCAAGAAGGACTATTCTTTTATCCTGCGATGCCATTTCTATCATTTTACGGCAAAACGCGTCGCGCATTGCCACTTCCTCGGCAACGATTTCTTTTTTTACTTTATAACTCATCATTAGTTGCCCTCCCTGATCAAAACAGCTTCAGCCTCAAGCTCCGCAAGATATTGATTTTTCTGATCTTCAGAGACATTGGCATTATGGCATGAGGCTTTGCCTTCAAGCTCGGCGATACCTTTACCCTTAACAGTATCGAGAATTATCATGGACGGTTTATCTTTTACGGCTTTAGCAGATTCAATCGCATAATGTATCGCCGCAACGTCATGTCCGTCAATCCTTTGAGTATGCCATCCGAACGCGATATACTTTGCAACTATATCGCCCAAAGAATTTACGGTATCGGTTTCACCGTCTATCTGAAGCTTATTATAATCAAGAAAACCTATAAGATTACCGAGTTTTTTATGCGCGGCAAACAACGCCTGTTCCCATATCTCGCCTTCCTGTGTCTCTCCGTCACCGGTAATAAAATACGTATAAACTTCGTCTTTGCCGTCCATTTTATTGCCGAGAGCTATACCTGCGGCATTCGACGCGCCCTGTCCCAGAGAACCGGTGGTCATATCTATGCCCGGAGTCTTACGTCTGTCACAGTGGCTGGGAAGAGAAGTGTTTGACTTGTTTAGGGTATAAAGCAATTCACGGTCAAAAAAACCTTTGATTGCAAGAGCACTGTAAACAGCAGGTCCCGAATGTCCTTTTGAGACCACAAGCCAGTCCCTGTCTTTCCATAAAGGGTTAGAAGGATCCGTTTTCATCTCATCAAAATATAAAACCGCCAGAAGATCAGCTATCGAAAGACTCCCCCCTATATGCCCCACACCGATGGATGCAATACATTTTACCGTTTCTTTACGGATCTCATTTGCTTTTAGTTTCAAATCCGTTACTTGTTCTTTTGTCATTTTCTTACCTCTTTTTAAGTCGGTTGCCCGCAGATTTATTTAAGAGAGTTTCTTATCGCAATGGTTTTTTCCTGTGTCACCTCATAAAGAGTATGTGAAGTTCCTTCCCTGCCTATGCCGGAATGTTTATATCCGCCAAAAGGTTGGTGCACGGAACGGTAATTCCCGCTGCCGTTTATAACGCATGTTCCCGCCTGCACCGCAGTCGCAAACTTCATCGCCTTATTTATATCGTTGGTCATGACGGCAGACGCAAGCCCATATGAAGTCTGATTTGCTATTTCCACCGCTTCTTCAAAAGTATCAAATCCTATAATCGGGAATACCGGACCAAAAATCTCAAGATCTTTCGCGACATCGTTTTCTTTAGTGACCTCTATTATCGTGGGGTCGACAAACGCTCCGTTTCTCTTCCCGCCATAAAGAAGTTTGCCGCCCTGGTCTATAACCGACTGTATTTCATCCATAACAGCTTCCGCCGCTTTAACGGAAACAAGACAACCCATTGCGGTCTCAGGATCGGAAGGATCACCTATTTTATAATTTTTCGCGGCCTCAATAAGCCTTTCGATAAATTCTTTCTTTATCGAATTTTGTACGATAAAACGCTTATTCGCGCAACATGTCTGTCCGGCATTGTAGCAACGTCCGCCTATAGCCTCCGCAACGGCAAGATCCATATCACAGTCTTCAAAAAAGACATGAGGATCATTCCCTCCAAGCTCCAAAAACACATGCTGCAAATTGTGAGCTCCGCCTCTCATCAACTCTATCCCGACTTTTGTCGAACCAGTAAAACTTACACCGTCGACATTGTTAGTTTCGGCAAGCCATGCCCCGACTTCACGTCCGCTTCCGGTTATGACCTGAGCGATCCCGCCAGGAACGCCAGCCTCAAGCAAAAGCTCAGTTAACATCAATGCTGCGCACGGCGTATCCGACGCCGGTTTTATTATAACCGCATTGCCGGTGATAAGGACAGGAGCGACTTTATGAGCATACAGCTCTATGGGGAAATTAAAAGGCGTAATCGCGGCAAAAACCCCGATCGGCTCCCTGACCGTAAAAATAATATCTCCTTCGGTACGTGCCTCCGCGTTAAGAGGAACAGTATTACCGTAAAGATGTCTCGCGGCCTCGATAAATGATTCAAAAACCATACAGAGGCACTCAAGCTCGCCTCTCGCGTCGGTTATAGTTTTTCCTCCCTCCGCGGTAACTACTTTGGCGATTTTTTCAAGATTCTCACGTACAAGGCCTATAAATCTCCTTATGATATCCGCTCTTTTATAAAACGGAGTCCCGGCCCACACAGGTTGCGCCGCTTTCGCGATACGCGCGGCCTCTTCAAAATCCTCAGAATTTCCGGACGGAACGGTACATACGATCTCACCGTTAAACGGATTTACGTTGTCAAAAGTCCTTTTGCTTTTGGCATCGACATGTTTGCCTCCTATCAGCATCTGCATACTACAGCACCTCTTTCCGCGGAACAGGCACTCTTTTGGCGCACAGTTCCGATTTATAATATTTTTTCATGCTTATTCTATATTACAAAGAATATATTATTTAATATTATAATATATTATCCAAAAATTGTCAAGAGGCACAAAGTTTTACAAATAACCGTGCTCGACATGGATAACCGCATAATAATTTCCGTTTATTTCTTTTATACCGTCTCTGATCCTTGAAGCCACAACACCGTCTGAAATCTTAAAACGATGCGGAACCGTCACATCGAAAATAAGATTGGTATGTGTCGCCCCTTCCACCATTCTGAAATCATGTATCGTGATGTTTTCATCTATTTTTTTTACTATATCCTTGACCTTATCACACATTTCATTGGTTTTTTCATCATCTACAGCAAGAGGGTCCATATGAATCGTAGCGTCGCAGTTGAATTTATTCCGAAGTTCCATCTCTATCAAATCTATCGTGTCATGAGCGGCCAATATATCAATATTTGCCGGAACTTCAGCGTGAAGTGAAATTATCGTTCTTGCCGGACCGTAATCATGCACTATAAGATCGTGTATACCTGTTATTCCTTCATGAGACATGACAGTTTCCCGTATCTGTGAAACAAGCTCATCGTCCGGAGGTGTTCCCAAAAGAGGCGAAAGACTTTCTTTCGCCGTTTTGATCCCTGTAAAGATAATGAACCCGGCTACCGCGAGACCGATATACGCATCAAGATTCAAACGGAAGAAAAGATTTATAAGCATTCCCGCCGCGACTGCAAAAGTCGCGATTGTATCTGTCAGACTGTCCATTGCCGTCGCTTTTATCGCGGTTGAAAAAATCTGTTTTGACAAATATGTATTATAAGAAAACATCCACAATTTTATGAGGATTGAAGCTATGATTATCCCGAAAGAGAGAAAATCAAATGTTATATCCCCCGGATTAAAAATCTTATCAAAAGAAGTTTTAATAAGCTCAACACCCACCAGGATTATCGCAAGCGAAACGGCAAGACCACATATATATTCCAGCCTGCCGTGGCCGAACGGGTGTTCTTTGTCAGACGGGGCATTGGAAAGCCGGAAACCGACAAGGGTTATGATAGAAGATCCCGCATCCGAAAGGTTATTGAAAGCATCCGCGATAACGGAAATCGATGAAGTCAGTAATCCCGCGGTGATCTTACCTGCGAATAAAAGCAAATTAAGGAAAATACCGACACCGCCGCTCAAAATACCGTATCTCGACCTCACCTCTGGATCGCCGGTCTGTTTATAATCTTTTACAAAAACACGCAAAAGCAGTTTTATCAAAAATATCACTCCCGGAAAAAATCATATCAGGCTCATATTTATAATAAATGAATACAAGGCAAAAACCACAAAGCTCAACCAAAGCACAGGGCTTGCAAGCGCGTATTTCCAAGCAGATTTCCCACTTACCGGATATATCTTTGTTTCTTTTGTTTTATGTTTAGAAAAATACAGGATAGAAAAACATATACCACCGCAAACGATACAGAACTGTGTAAAAATATAAAGCCTGAAAATCATCGGATCATTGATCGCCGAAGAAAGCAGCGTATAAAACGCAGCTATCATGTTGTTAAGAAAATGCAGTAGAAAAACCATAAAAAACGAACGTGTTTTAAGATATATACGAGCAAGGATAAGCCCTGTAAAGAACGCATACGGAGCTTGAGTAAAAGTATAGTGGAAAAAAGCGAAAGCAAGCGAACTCAACACCATTGCCGCTTTTTCATTAAAATCCGCAAGTATCCCGCAAAACACGGCTCTCATAATAAGTTCTTCACAAACAGCAGCGACAACTGTCGTCAGAAAAAAATATGCCGCTATCTGGGCAAATCCTACCGGGATATCGAAAAGTGCGGTGTAATCTCCGATAACCTGTGCACCAAAAACGACGTTTATTATATTGCGAAGAATACCCCACAAAAACGATAAAACCGTCGCTGAACACAAAAATATAAAAATATACGCTGTTTTATCAAACGCACTTACTTTTTCTCCGGAAAAATATTCTCCGGCCTTTCTACCTGTCACTTTCTGGGCAAGGAAAAGTATCAGAACAGTATATGAAACAATATACACAAAATTTGACAGAAAAAAATCTGTCCAGAATACGTTTTGTTCAAAAAAATCAGGAAAAATTCGTTTAAGATAAGAAAAAACAAACCCCACTGCAAACTGCATCACAAAAGGGACCAGACCAAGCGCAAAAACAATATTGACAGCTTTGGTATAACGTGCTTCTTCCTTGACAATCATATAAAAAACCTCTTAAATTCAGCGATATGATCTGATCCCATCCGCGCCTTTATATAAGTCCCTTTTTCTGTATGCAAGGATGAAATGACCTCACACACGCTGTAAATACGTGAAAGCGCCTTACCCTCGGAATACGGAATGACCATCTCATAGATATACGACGCAAAAACCATTTCTTCTATAATACGTTTCAGTCCGTCAAGACCTTCTCCTGTCACCGCAGACACGGCAACCACGGGAATACCGTAATGATAAGACAAAACCGCGGTCTTTTCGGTAATATCTCCCGCAATATCACATTTATTCAAAACAAGTACAGACGGGATACCCGACGCTCCCAAATCGTAAAGAAGTTTTGAAACGACTTCCAATCTGTCCTGAACCTCATCTTCCGAGACATCCGCAACCAAAAGAAGAAGAGAAGCTTTCAGCGACTCTTCCAATGTAGAATGGAAAGCGTTTATAAGAGTATGAGGAAGTTTGTGTATGAATCCGACTGTATCAACTAAAAGAATATCTCCCGAGTCTGTTTTCAGCTTGCGTATCGTAGGATCGAGCGTTGCAAAAAGTTGATTTTGCACATATACATCCGCATTTTCGCAAAGAGCGTTCATAAGCGAGGATTTACCGGCGTTTGTATAGCCTACAAGCGCGACGCTGACCGCACCGCTCTTAGCTCTTTTTTTGCGTGAAAGTTCTCGCCGGGCCGATATCTCATCAAGATGCCTCCTTATGCTCAATATCCTTCGCATGATATGGCGCCTGTCAGTCTCAAGTTTAGTTTCTCCGGGACCTCGTGTTCCTATTCCGCCTCCGAGACGGGAAAGAGATTTTCCCATGCCCGCTAATCGAGGCAGTCGGTATGACAGCTGTGCAAGTTCGACCTGCAAGCGGCCTTCCAGGGAAACTGCCCTTGAGGCAAAAATATCGAGAATGAGAGTTGTCCGGTCTATGACTCGCATATCAAAAATATCCTCAAGCTCGCGTATCTGCGAACCCTTCAATTCATCGTCCGCAATAACTATATTGACACCGTTTTCACGACACATCTCAGCGAGTTCCTCAGCTTTACCTCTGCCTATATATGTTGACGCGGACGGGGACTTTCGTT
>CALWNV010000027.1 GCA_944382895.1 uncultured Clostridia bacterium
GTTTGCTGTGGAAACCGCGGATGAATGGGGTATCGGCGACAGCGAGAAAGATAACGGAGTCCTGATTCTTCTTGCGACAGAAGACCGCGAGGTGTATGTTGCTGTGGGTTCCGGACTTGAAGGTCGGCTGAATGACGGGAAGGTCGGACGTATTATAGACAGATATGCACTGGGTTATTTGCGGGAAGATGATTTTGACTCAGGCGTTTACAGTTTATATAAAGTACTGCTTTCAGAAGTAATGGCAGAGTACGATATTGAAGAGCTTGAAGGGTATCAGGCAGAGCCTTACGAAGAAGATGATGTTACGTTGTGGGAGTTTGTTTTGTTTTTTCTTTTAATTGTTTTTTTACTTGTTTCTTTCCCGTTCGGAATTTACTCATTTTTTCATAGAAACGGGAGAGGTCGCGGCGGCGGTCGTTGGGGCGGAGGCTTTGGCGGCGGAGGTTTTTCCGGCGGCGGAGGCTTTGGCGGCGGCGGCTTTTCCGGCGGTGGCGCCGGTAGAGGCTTTTAATCGTGTGTTGGATGTTCTTAGCAGTATTTTTACTATTAAAAAGCTATGGCTTTTGCAACGGTTAGGCAGATAAGACTTTGGTTTTATCTTGTATTATGTATACTGTATGAGTCATGTTTTATCCGGGGAGAGAATTTCCCTTTCCCCGGGTTTGTATTAAGTTTTTGAAATAATTTGATATATCGTGGGGTGAAGGAATGAACATAGCCGGGACTCAGATAGAACAAACGGCGGCGTTGACAGGATCAACGCTGCTTGACAGAATTTTTGCGATCACCTCCGGAATCTCCCTTTCGCAAGTGCGTGATATAACTGGTCTTTGTGCGCCTACATTACAAAACTGGATTAAGCGCGGGTGGGTCTCGCCTCCGGTAAATAAAAAGTATAATATAGATCAAGTGGCAAGAATGATGATAATCAATGCGTTAAGGGATTCGATGTCTCTTGATAGTATTGCTTTTTTGATGAAATATATAAACGGAGACGCTAATTCCAGATTGGATGACATAATCCCGGAAAGCCGTCTTTATTTTTATTTTTGCGTCATAAATGAAAAATCGGAGAACGTGATCTCCGATAAAAAAAGTACTGAACTTCTTATAGATGAGATATGTTCGGATTATAAAGAGTCTGTTCCGGGAGCGAAACAAAGGTTGAAAAATGCTCTTGAGATAATGGTTTGCTCTTATCGCGCCGCATTGTACAAAAAAGAAGCGGAAAAAATGATTTCCCGTATAAGGGAAATACATTCTTTGTGAAAGGAAAAATTCTTAATATGAGGGATCATTATCTTGCGAGGCTTCAGGCGAAGATCTTTCTGAAAAGGAATTTCAAATCCCTTTTCGGTCTCTATTTTTTCTGCAGGGCATCATATTCACTGGTATATATACTTCTTTGTTTGGCGGCAATGTTTTTTTTCAAAGATCATTCTTCCTACATTGTATATGTAAAAACAACCATTTCTGTTATTTCTATCCTTTTTTCCACTCCGGTTATCTTCGGTTTGATCGAGAGATACAAACAAAAACATTTTCCTAAGATATATGATTTTTCGCAGCCTGTGTCTTACAGTATATTTATGGGCATAGTTGTTGCGGCTTTTTCTCTTTCAAACTTTATTGCTGTCTCAGACACATGGAGGCTGTTTATAAGTCCTTTCTTTTCCTTTATAGGTACTGAGATTTTTGCTCCGTTTTTTGCTTATAACCTTCTTGTAAGGCCCGGCACTTTCTTAAATCAGCTTTCCGACACTAAAGAACTTGTTAAAGAAACAGGGTTTACATATATTAAAAATCTTGTAGCTTTTATTCCGTTGTATTTCCTTTCATATGTAGTAATAGTACAGTTGCCTGTAGCAGCATTGTATATAAATGTTTTCTCCTCGTGGTCAGACCCGTTTTTAAGCCTGCTTGCGGAGGAGGCTACGGTTTTTGTTTTTACGTTTATTGCGGTACTTCCTGTGTATATGTATATAAAGCTGTATTGTTCGATATATTTTCTTTTCGCGCAAGGTGAAGAAGAGTTTGATTTTAAGGATTATCTTGACTGAATTAATAATATTTTTATTTATTTATAACTATCCGGTATGTTATAGAATGCTCGTCCTCGACTTTTTCAAGCATTGTATTTATACCGGAGTTTTTCATAATACTGACAGTATGGTTTATTGTATTGAAATAAAGACGAAGGTCACGGCAGAAACTTATATTCATTCCTTTTTTTTCTAAAAGGGTATCTATATACGCGTCAAGCTGGCCAACGTTCATTTTTGAACGGACTGCGGCGTTTGCGGCACGCAACATAAGTCTTTCATCTTCAAGCCTTAAAAGACATCTTGCGTGTTTTTCTTTAAGGCGTGTTTCTATTATGTAATCTCGTATATGTTGTGGTATTGAAAGCAGTTTAAGTTTATTTTTTATATACAATGTGCTTTTCCCGAGTTTTTTTGCGGTATATGATTCGCTGAAACCAAGTTCTCTTACGATATGTTCTATAGACTGCGCTATGTCAAAGAAATGCATAGGTTCACTGTTGATATTGGACGAAAGAGCGGTTATAAATGCGTTAGTGTCGTCTATCTCCGTTATGACACATGGCAACGAATAAACTCCCGCCATGCGTGCGGCAAGAAATCGACGTCGGCCGGAAATCAACTGGTATTTCCCGCCGGTCGCTCTTACTGTCAGCGGTTCAATAAGTCCGAAAGATGCTATGCTTCGGCTGAGTTCGCTGAGGGAGCTTTCATTGAATATCTCTCTTGTACAGATATCTGTGTCTTCAATTAGAAGAAGAGGTATTTCTCTAAGTGTTTCCTCGAAGGTCGGATACATATCGGTCATATTGTTTACTCCTTTTTTCTGTATAGTCCTTTTGCTTGATGATAGCATATAAATCCGGTGTTTGCAAGCAAAATCGTACGACAGAAAACGCCGTTTTCACATGTAAAAAGTAAAAACGGCGAGGATTATCCGAATATGCGTCAGGTTTTGTCGCCGTATGGCGATATTTTTTTTATCGTAAAAAGCAGAATAAGAAAAACAAGGGGAAAAATTGCGGCTGAAAAAAGGCCTGTTCTGAGCCCGGTTTGTTCGGGATTAAGTCCTATAGCAGAGCCAAGATCCTGCATTTTCTGGCTGTTTTCGGATATTTGTGCGACAATCCCTGTAAGCCAAGGGCCGATTGAACATCCAATATCTCCGGCAAGCGCACAGCCTCCGAATAATGCGGTTCCACCTCCTGGAAATCTTTGTGCTGCTATTGTTAATATTCCCGGCCACATCATACTTATTGAAAATCCGCATAGCGCGCAGCCACCGAGAGCTATAATCGGGACAGGTACAAGCGCGGCGCAAAGATAACACGTCACACATAAAAAAGCGCAAAAAATAAGATATCTCCTTATATCTGTTTTTTTGCCAAAAATTGAATAGCCCAAGCGACCCAAGCCCATAAGAGCCGCAAACAGACACGGTCCGTAAATATCTCCTGATACTTTTGATATGCCGAGCCCTTTTTCCGCAAAGATAGATGACCATTGTGACATTGCAAGTTCGGCTGAACCTGCTGTAAGCATGAGTATCAATAAGATAATGAATGTCTTTGTTCTGAATAGTTGTTTTGGCGAGATCCTTTCTGCTTTGGTGGACAAGTCAGGCATAGGCATGTTTATCATGAAAATTGCGGTTATTGCAGGGACTATGGCCCATGCAAACGGAATAAAAAACCAAAGTTTTTGCCCGATAAAGACAAGGGTAAACGTTGTTCCCAGAACCACGAGTACCTGCCCCCAGCAGTAAAAAGAATGAAGAAGGCTCATTGCTGATTGTTTATTTTTTACAGGAAGATCATTTACAACAGGGCTTACAAGAACCTCAATAATCCCGCCTCCCAACGCATATATTATGACCGTAGCGCACAGCCATATATAAGGGTCGGCGAATATGAGCGGGACTGCGCCTAAAAGGCAAAGGCCTGAGGCTGAGAGTATCTGTGATATTATAAGAAGTTTTTTGATTCCTATGCGGTCTGCGATTTTGATTATGATACAATCAGCGATCAGCTGTGTTGCAAAATTTATGAGGATAAGTCGACCTATCATTTCAAAAGACAGCCCGTAATTGTCCCGGAACACGACGAATAAAAGCGGAGCTAAATTATTTGTTATTGCCTGTGTAAAAATACCCGAAAAGCAGGAAAACAATGTTTTTTTGAAACTCAAACCGATACACCTCCGCAGTATTATACAAAAAACACCGCATGAAATCAAGTGTTGACAAAATAATTTAAATATTGTATAATATTTTCAGGTGATTTACTGTGAAATGTGTTGCGGATTTCCACAGGGTTTCGGATGCGAGATTTAATCTTGATGGAGGCTGTAATTATAAAAATATTTCTTTACCTATGCGTGCCACAAAGGGTTCGGCCGGTTATGATTTTATTACTCCGGATGGGATATCTCTTGCGCCGGGCGAAAGCTGCGTTGTGGCTACAGGTATTCGGGTTCGGATCGATGAAGGATGGGTTTTGCAGCTTTATCCGAAAAGCGGGTTGGGCTTCAAATACGGATTGCGGCTTTCCAATACTGTCGGAATAATAGACAGTGATTATTTTTATTCTGACAACGAGGGGCATATTCTGGTGAAAATAGAAAATGGCGAAAAACCCCTTGAGATTGCTGCCGGCAAAGCGTTTTGCCAGGGAGTTTTTGTCGCTTTCGGAATAACTTATGACGATGAAGTTGATTCCGTGCGCAACGGAGGTTTTGGAAGCACTGAAAAATAGAGCGATGTTTTTATTAGTATTAGTTTTTGTGGGAGGAAAGGCACGGGCATACAGCTGCGGCATAATAAATCAAAAGGCAGGCGGTTATGATGAACGAAGCTGAGATACTTCGGATAGCGAAGCGATTCGGGATTACTGATCCGATTGTTGAAACGGAGCATGTAACGAATGGGCATATAAATCTTACATATTTAGTCACCTTTGGTAGTAAGAGGTATATTGTTCAGAAAATAAATCGTTACGTTTTTGGGAATCCTGAAGCCGTGATGAACAATATCGATTGCGTGACCCACTTTCTGCGCAAAAAAATACGTGAAGACGGCGGCGATCCCGAACGAGAGACCCTGCGTTTTTTGCGGGATGAAAACGGGAAAAATTATATAGTGAATGACGACGGTTCATTTTGGCGTATAAGTGTGTATATTGACGGTACAACAGCGTATAACAGCGTTGAGGATATCAGAATGCTTTATAACGCAGGTGTTTCCTTCGGTTTGTTTCAGAAAAGGCTTGCGGATTTTCCCATGGATAAAATAACTGAGACTATTGAGGATTTTCATAATACTCCGAAACGTATCGATGTTTTATTTGATACGATAAAAAAAGATCCGTGCAACAGGGTTAATTCCGTAAAGGATGAGATAGAGTTTTTTGTTTCAAGGCGTACGAAAGCAGGTAAAATCGTCAGATTGCAGCAAGAAGGACAAATACCTCTCAGAGTTACACATAATGATACAAAATATAATAATATCCTGATTGATAAAAAAACATACGAGGCAGTTTGTGTTATTGATCTGGATACGGTGATGCCGGGTATCTCATGCTATGATTTTGGCGATGCTATCCGGTTTGCCGCATCTACCGCTGCTGAGGATGAAACGGATCTTGATAAAGTTTCACTGAACATGGATTATTTCAGAGCGTTTACAGAGGGGTTTATCGGTGGTTCTCAAGGCTTTTTTACTGATAAGGAAATAGAATGTATGGCGCTCGGTGCGATCAATATAACTATAGAGCTTGCCGCTCGTTTTTTGACGGATTATTTGTGCGGAGACCTTTATTTCAAAACTTCAAGGGAAAATCATAATCTTGATCGGGCAAGAAATCAGATAAAACTTGTATGCGATATGGAAAATAAATATAATGAGATGCAGAGCATCGTATTTAAAAATTATAAAAAATGTAAGTAGAAGGTTTTTATGTTTTCACTTTTTTCAGAAAAAAAAGATTGTTGTGCCTGTGGTGCCTGTGATAATATTTGTCCGCAAAATGCGATAGAGATGATCGCGGATGAATATGGTTTTTTGTATCCGCGCATAGATGAAAAGAAATGCGTGGAGTGTGGAAGATGTTTTTCTGTATGTAATTTTCAAACAACTTCCGTGACATCTCAGCCGAAGTATTGTTATGCCGCGATAAACCGTGATGATAGCGTTTTGATGCGAAGTGCGTCCGGTGGGGTTTTTGGCGCATTGGCGAAAGAAGTTTTGGATGAGAACGGAGTTGTTTTCGGATGTGTTCTTGACGAAGAGTTTCATCCTTATTATACTTTTGCCGATAATGAAGAGTCTTTGGAACCTATGCGAGGGACAAAATACGTTCATGCGGCTACAGAAAAAATTTTCAGAACTGCGAAACAGTACCTTGACAAGGGGAGCACAGTACTTTACAGTGGGCTTCCATGCCAGATAGACGGGCTTTACGGATATCTTGGTAAAAATTATGATAATCTTCTTACTGTTGATCTTATCTGTCACGGCGTGTCAAGTGAAAAACTTTTTAAGAAATATATTGATTTTCTTCAGGAAAAAACAGGAGGAAGGATCACACGTATATTTATTCGGGACAAGAAACGCGGATGGGGAAGTTCTATACGTTTTATTTATGAAAAAGACGGGGTGAGTCGTGAGAAAATAATTCCGTCACGGAACTCGTCATATGTCGGAGGTTTTTTGAGCGGAGAGATATGCCGTGAAAATTGTTATTTATGTAAATACGCGTCGGCTTATCGTGTGGGGGATTTTACGATAGGCGACTATTGGGGTGTTTCTCAAGAGCATCCTGAACTTTTTGAAAACCGCAGGCATGACTATAAGAAAGGCGTTTCAGTTCTTCTTGTAAACAGTGAAAAAGCAAAGGCAGTGTTGGATAAATGCAAATATCTTGATATTTTCCCAACCCAACTCAAAAAAATTGCCGAACATAACGCAAATCTCGTTCGCCCCACATTTTGCGACAGTGCGTCAAGACAAAGAACCCTGAATACTGTAGAGCAACTTGGGTATAGAGCATATGATGAAAATTTCATGAAAACTCTTGGAATAAAAAAATATGTAAATCTTCTTGTGAATAAATGTCCGAGGATATTGAAAGATTTGATAAAAAAATGATCCGGAGATATGTTATCGCATTTAATCCCGGGATATGATATATTTAATTAGCCTGATATATAATCTTTGTATCGGATATAGGTTTTCAGCCTTGTTTCCGTTGGCAGTTCCTGTGTGTTTTCAGGTAAGATGTTTTGATAGCTTATTTATTCAGAAATGATCTCAATGATTTTTTATCAAAATATAGTTTGCTGAGTAAATAAGATCGTTGTTGTAAACTTTTTTTGAAAGATATATTTTCTGTGGTTATAAAGCGACTCATTCAGATTTCAGCATTGTTGTATAACTGTGCGCTTATGTTAATTCTTATTTTAGTGGTCGTTTATAATAAAAATCATGTATAAAGCTTTGATATGAATATCTTTTTTGTCATACAAAATATATTCTGATAAATCATGCCCGGATAAAAACCGTAATCTCGTTTTTTATCCGGGTTTCTGATTTATTCTACTATTTTTTCCGATATGTCATAAGGAGTTGTTTGGTAAACATAGTAGTTGAGCCAGTTTGTATAAAGCAGGGTCGCGTGTGAACGCCATGTGTTTTTAGGTTTAAGATCCGGGTTGTCATCAGGAAAATAATTAAACGGTATTTCAGGATTTAGCCCCTTTTTTATATCTCTTAAATATTCGTTCCGAAGTGTTTCTGCATCATATTCGGAATGCCCTGTCACAAAAAACTGGCGTCCCTCAGTATCTCCTGCAATATGTACTCCGGAACGGTCTGAGACAGACATAAGCCTCAGCCGTGGGTCTTTTATGATATCCTCTGCCCTGTTTTCTGTATATCGCGAATGAGGTACGTAAAACTCATCGTCAAATCCCCTGAAAAGTCTGACTTTAGGAGTTAGTATCTTATGGCGGTATATACCGCACATTTTTTTCGGAAGGGGATATTTTGGAATGTTGTAATGATAATAAAGCCCGGCCTGAGCACCCCAGCACACGTGAAAAGTTGAGTGCACGTTTGTTTTTGTCCACTCCATTATTTCACAAAGTTCTTGCCAATAATCTACTTCTTCAAACGGCATGGTTTCCACAGGAGCTCCTGTTATTATCATTCCGTCAAAACGACTGTGTTGTATTTGGTCAAAAGTTTTGTAAAACGTAATGAGATGCCTGACATCTGTATTTTTGGAGCGGTGGGATGCCATCTGTAAAAATTCTATTTCAATTTGAAGCGGGGTATTTGAGAAACAACGTAATATTTGTGTTTCGGTTGTGATTTTTGTCGGCATAAGATTAAGAAACACTATGCGCAGAGGTCTTATGTCCTGATGCAGCGCCCGCGTTTCGGTCATAACAAATATATGTTCGTCTTCGAGGACTGCTGTTGCGGGAAGACTGTCGGGAATTTTTATAGGCATTATAAATCCTTTCCGAGTCGGTTAAAAAACAAACGCTCTTTGAAAATAATAACTTGCTGCAAAAAGAATCACAGTAGCCATGGGTTGTGCGACGGCTGTAGGGATTCCTATTGTTACGAATAAGGAAAGCAGCAGATATGAAGATACGGCAATCAATATTACAAGAAAATAGTATTTAAGCGCTGAGAAAAAAATGTTTTTTTTGTTTTTGAAAACTACGTTTTTGTTTATAATAAAATTTATAAGAGACGATATCGCTCTTGCACAAATAAATGAGACAAGTAAAGGTATAGATGACAATATCTGTGTAAAAGATGCTGTTTCCGGTACTTGCATTCGGAAGACAAAATATATAAGACATGTAAATAAAATCCAATCAATAAATGTCGCAAACAAACTTGAAAAAAGGAACTTTGCTATATGCGCGCCAAATACGGAATATATGCGTATAGAGTCTTTAAGAGGGTTGAAATGGGATGAGGCATTTTCGTTTAGATATACGGTCTGTATTTCAATTTCTTTTATCGGTATTTTTTTCTGACCCGCTGTCATTAAAACTCTCATTTCGTATTCATAACGGTTCCCGGGTATATCAATGAAATTTCCGATGATTTCTTTTGAAAAGCCGCGTAGTCCGGTCTGGGTGTCATTTACACTGACGCCGCACAAGATTCTGAAAACAGTCCGAGTAAGTCTGTTGCCGAAACGTGAACGCAAAGGTACATTTTTATCCAAACAGTTTCTTGAGCCGAGGATAACGGAGTTCTTGTTCATAATGGCTTCTTCCGCAACCCGGCATATGTCTTCCGGGGTATGTTGCCCGTCACTATCCGCGGTAACTATGCATTCAAAGTCTTTAATGTTTTCACAAATATATGTAAATCCTTTTTTCAGAGCGAATCCTTTCCCCTGATTTTTATCATAACCTATCACTGTGCAGTCAAAAATGTCTTTACAGCGACAGAAAAGCTCATCACATTCTTTTTTACTGCCGTCGTTTACCAACACAATCTTCATGAATTTTTTTTCAGAAAGCCGCTGCAGCAGTTCAAAAAGCTTTTCATCCGGCTCATAGCACGGAATCAGAATTACAGTTCCAGACAAATCGTGCAATCCAAACACCTCTTTGTGAAATTATATCATAAATATATAAAATAGTCAAGATATAATTGCTGTATTCATGGCAAAAAACAGCAATAATGGAAATGTGACAAAGAAATGATGATGTGCGAAAAAAGTCACAAAAAATTTATACATTTCAACTCTGTTTGTGCTATAATATTTTCTAGTATTTAATTTTATACAATAGCAGAGAGGAAGTAACATCATGAGCAAAGAAACGACCATTTCCAAAGTTCCTTTCAAAGGCACTGCCGAGGAAGAAAAGAAACTTCGTGAAGTGATTGCCTCGTGGAAAGGAAAAGCCGGCTGTCTTATGCCTGTAATGCAGGAGGCTCAAGGTATATACGGTTATCTGCCTATCGAGGTCCAGAAAATAATCGCTGACGAACTGGATATTCCGCTTGAAGAGGTTTATGGGGTTTCTACGTTTTATTCTCAGTTTTCCCTTAATCCTAAAGGCGAATATAAAATAGGGGTTTGTCTTGGTACCGCGTGTTATGTCAAGGGAGCGAAAGAAGTCTATGATAAACTATGTTCCGAGCTGAATATACAAAGCGGCGGCGTTACCGCCGACGGAATTTTTTCACTTGAGGCCACGCGGTGTATAGGATGTTGCGGCCTTGCTCCCGTAATGATGATAAATGATGACGTATACGGACAGCTGACAGCGGATAAGATCCCTGCCATTTTGGACAGCTACAGAAGGAAATAACGGAGGAGAACTTGATGAAATCCATTGAAGAACTTAATGCCGTAAAGGAAAAGACTCTTGCCCGTCTTAACGGGAATACTGTACGCATTGTTGTGGGGATGGCTACGTGTGGTATCGCGGCAGGGGCAAAGCCTGTTTTTGATGCTCTTAAAGAGGAAACGGAGAAAAGAGGTCTTGAGAATGTGGTCGTTTCACAGACAGGATGTATAGGTATGTGTAAATATGAACCGTTGGTTGATGTATATGTGCCTGGACATGAAAAGGTTACATATGTTTTTGTTTCCCCCGAAAAAGCACGCAGAATAATTGACGAGCATATTGTCGGAGGCCAGATAGCTGAGGACATTACCGTCGCGAGTGTTGAATAAGGAGGATAACGGACATGACACATGCTATTGATAAAACAAATTTTTGCAACAAGCAAACGAGAGTCGCTTTAAGGAATTGCGGCATTATCGATCCTGAAAATATTGATGAATATATAGCAAGAGACGGGTATCAGGCTCTTGCGAAAGTACTTAAGACGATGACACCGGAACAGGTTATTAAAGTCATTCTTGATTCAGGTCTTCGCGGCAGAGGGGGCGCAGGATTCCCTACAGGGAGAAAATGGCAGCTTGCGCGTCAGATCGTTCCGGATGCTGATCAGAAATATGTATGTTGCAACGCCGATGAGGGAGATCCGGGAGCGTTTATGGACAGGTCTGTTCTGGAAGGTGATCCTCATGCGTTACTTGAGGCTATGGCGATTGCCGGATTTGCCATAGGAGCTACGCAGGGATATATATATGTCAGAGCGGAATATCCTGTTGCTGTGAAAAGGCTTGATATAGCAATTAGACAGGCAAGAGAATATGGGCTTCTCGGCGAAAATATTTTTGACAGTGGATTCTCATTTGATATTGATATCCGTCTCGGCGCGGGAGCTTTCGTATGTGGTGAGGAAACCGCTTTGATGACCTCGATCGAGGGCCATAGGGGCGAACCCCGTCCCCGTCCTCCGTTCCCCGCGGAAAAAGGTCTGTTCGGAAAGCCTTCAGTGCTTAATAATGTTGAGACATACGCGAATATCGCTCAGATAATCCTTAACGGTCCGGAATGGTTCGCTTCGATGGGAACTGAAAGATCCAAAGGCACGAAAGTTTTTGCTCTTGGTGGGAAAATCAACAATACAGGGCTTGTGGAGATACCGATGGGAACCACACTCAGAACGGTTATCGAGGATATCGGCGGAGGCATTCCAAACGGTAAAAGATTTAAGGCTGCACAGACCGGGGGCCCTTCGGGCGGATGTATCCCGGCTGAACATTTTGATATTCCGATTGATTATGATAATCTTATCTCGATAGGTTCCATGATGGGATCGGGCGGACTTATAGTTATGGACGAAGATAACTGTATGGTGGATATAGCAAAGTTTTTCCTGGAATTTACGGTTGATGAGAGTTGTGGGAAATGTACCCCGTGTCGTATCGGAAACCGTCGTCTTCTGGAAATGCTTACAAAAATAACAGAAGGTAAAGCTACTCTTGAGGATCTTGATAAGATGGAAAAACTCTGTTACTATATCAAGGAGAACTCTCTCTGCGGTCTTGGTCAGACTGCTCCGAATCCTGTTCTAAGCACTCTCAGATACTTCCGCGACGAATATATTTCACATATCGTTGATAAAACATGTCCTGCAAGCGTATGTAAAAAGCTTCTTAAATTCACGATTACGGATAATTGTAAAGGGTGCACGCTTTGTGCCAGAAAATGCCCTGTAAATGCAATTTCCGGAGCTGTAAAACAAAAGCATGTTATCGATCAGGATAAATGCATAAAATGCGGCGTTTGTATGGATAGCTGTAAATTCAGCGCTATTGAGAAGAAATAGGAGGTATGTGAAATGGAAGATCTTATAAATCTTAAAATAAACGGGATCGATGTTTCTGTTCCTAAGGGAACTACGGTCCTTGAGGCCGCACGTCAGGCCAATATAAAAATCCCTACTCTTTGCTATCTCAAAGATATAAACGCCATAGGTGCGTGCCGGATTTGCGTTGTTGAAGTCAAAGGGGCAAGAAGCCTTGTCGCTTCATGCGTATACCCGGTTTCTGAGGGTATGGAGGTTTATACAAATTCCGCAAAAGTCCTTCAGTCAAGGAAAACAACTCTCGAATTGATTCTTTCAAATCATGAACGTAAATGTCTTTCATGCGTGAGAAGTCTTAACTGTGAGCTTCAGGCTCTTGCCAGGGAATACGGTGTCGATGAGGATACTTTTTCTGGTGAAAAAACAAAGTATGATATTGAAGACACGAATCCTTGTATTGTCCGTGATAATAATAAATGTATTCTCTGCCGCCGTTGTGTGGCGGTATGTAATCATAATCAGGGTGTAGGCGTTATCGGTACAAACAACAGAGGGTTTGCTACTGATATAGGCTGTGCTTTTAATATGGATCTTAAAGATGCCGCATGTATCGGGTGCGGGCAATGTGTTGTTAATTGTCCCACAGGCGCGTTGAGTGAGAAAGATGACACAGCCATTGTTTGGAATGCGATAAATGATCCTTCAAAACATGTCGTTGTCGCTCCCGCTCCTTCGGTAAGAGTTCAGATAGGCGAATGTTTTGATATGCCGATAGGAACAAACACCGAAGGTAAGCTCGTCGCGGCTTTGAGACGGCTGGGGTTTGATAAGGTTTTTGATGTTGACACTGCTGCCGATATAACGATAATGGAAGAAGGGACTGAATTTATCGACAGGCTTAAAAATAATAAAACTTTACCTCTGATTACTTCCTGTTCTCCTGGATGGATCAAATATTGTGAGCATTATTTCCCTGAATTTATACCTAATCTTTCTTCCTGTAAATCTCCCCAGGGTATGTACGGTGCTTTGATGAAAACATATTACGCGGAAAAATCAGGAATAGATCCGAAAGATATTTTTGTTGTAAGTATTATGCCCTGTACCGCAAAGAAATTCGAACGTGGTCGTGAAGGATATATGACGGACGGTCTTGCGGATATTGACGCTGCGCTGACAGTAAGAGAACTTTCAAGGATGATTAAAAAAGCCGGGATCGATTTTGTCGGGCTCCCTGACGAGGAGTTTGATCCGATATTCGGAATAGCTACGGGTGCTGCACATATTTTCGGAGTGACAGGAGGCGTTATGGAAGCAGCTCTGAGAACTGTTGTGGAAGTTCTTGAGGGCAAAGAAAGTGAGGACATCGAATACAGAGATGTTCGTGGTTTTGATGGAATAAAAGAAGCATCATATAATGTTGCCGGAACGGAAGTCAAACTGGCAGTCGTCAGTGGGACAGCAAACGCTGGTAAGCTTCTTAAGATGATTAAAGAAGGCAAGGCCGATTATCATTTTATCGAGGTCATGGCATGTCCTGGAGGCTGTATAAACGGTGGCGGTCAGCCCATACATGATGCGTATACTCGCGATACTGTAGATATTAGAGGGTTACGTTCTGAGGCGATATATTCACATGATGAAAAGAGTGTTTTGAGAAAATCCCATCTCAATCCGGTCGTGAAAGAGATATATGATTCATATCTTGAAAATCCCGGAAGTCATAAAGCTCATCATATTCTGCATACTACATATATTGCAAGAGGTAAATAGTTTATGAAAGCAATCGCCGGCAAAATATGCCGGCGATCATTTTTTACTGTGCGTTATACATACCGTTTTGCGCCATATAATTGTATATTTTATATCCGTGTTGTTGTTCTTCTTTTTGAATGTGATTGAGCATATCTCTGACGTCCGTAGCTGAAAATTCAAATACAATTGTGTTGTATTCCCCTGAAACATGCTTTTCGGAGGCAAGCGCATCGGAACAAAGATATTCGTCATTTTTTTTGTTTTCACATGCGGATGGTGTATATTGTTCTGGAGTGACAGGGGAATTCTGAGGGAGCGGTGGGACTGTTCCGTTAAGAATGAGATTTATGGTTTGCAGATGTTCGGTTTCTTTTTGCCCTAATTGTGAAAAAAGATTTTTAAGCTGCTCGTCGCAGGCTTCAGCGGAATATTTTGTATATTTGTCGATACATACCTGCTCCTGTTTTTTCAGGTCTTCGAGTAGCATTCTTTCTTTTTGCGTAAGAGTTGTCAAATAAAATCACCTCATATTAAGTATTACCGTTTAGCATAGAATAATTCATAATAAAGAAGAATAAAGAAAGTTAAATAAAAATGCAAAAAAAATCACGTAAAAAAACGTCATGATTCTAGCAAAAAAGCTGCGTATCAGGACGTTTTTGGTTCTTTTTTTGTGTTTTGTGCAAGAATATATTTTGTTTTTTATTATATCACATCCTTATCAAATTTCAACGCCCCCATGTTAAATGTCTCTATGAGCCGTCAGGGCTGGCACAAATCATAGTTATAATTTTAATAAGTCACTACAGGTTGTTTTGGTCTGCTTTCAAGTCTGAGTCTGTCTGCTATCATCGCTATAAATTCGGAGTTGGTCGGTTTTCCGCGATTACTGCTTATGGAATAGCCGAAAATAGAATTAAGCGTGTCGACATTCCCGCGATCCCATGCGACTTCGATAGCGTGCCTGATTGCCCTTTCGACCCGGGAGGAAGATGTTTGGTATTGTTTAGCTATTGTGGGATATATTATTTTCGTAACAGCATTTATCACATCCGGTTGCTCAACTGAAAGAATGATTGCGGATCTTACATAATGATAACCTTTTACGTGCGCCGGAATCCCTATTTCCAAAATTATGTCCGTTACTCTGCGTTCAAGATCAATAGTTGTATATTCGTTATGCGGAAATAAAACTCTTGCCGTGGATTCTTCTTTTTGTTGTGTGAATTCTTCATTCGCGCATATCTGATTTATTCTTTCACATAAAATATCAAAATCAAACGGTTTTATTAGGTAATATTCCGCGCCGAGTTTCATTATTTCTTTTATGATTGCCGCGCTCGCGACGCTTGAAGCCGCTATGTAATGGGTTTTTCCGTTTCTAAGTGCAAAAGCTTCCTTCAGAAACGCCAGTCCGTCAAGTTGTGATAGAATCACATCAAATAAAACAATATCAGGTTGTTTTGATTTTATCAACTCTATTGCGTAGAGTGGGTTATCTGTAGTTTGTAAAATTTCAAAACCCTTTCTTGAGAGCCTATCCGCTGCCGTTGCCCGGAAGTCCGGCTGGTCGTCTACGATAAGTATGGTTTTTCTCTTTAAGCAATCATTTTCTTTCACTATTGTATTCCTCCGTTTTCTTGTTCTCTGATTTGCTGAATAAATTTTAGCATATAACAACCTTCAATTCAAGAGCTTTTTTGCACGAAAAAATGCAATGTTTTCGACACTTTTTTCATAATTGCGCTTTTTGGAAATATTTTGTGATATATGTGTCGAATATGGTTAAATAAATGTGCATGATTGTATATTATGACGAATATTTTTTACTAAAAGGGACGAAAAAAGAAAAAATAAGCATATATTGCTTTATTCTATTGAAAAACCATTTGCAATTTGGTATAATATTTTATTATAGATATTGTTCAAATTCTACAATGAAGTATTTTTTATGTTATCATGATTGTTAAAAGGAAGTGTAAATACAGGTGTCTATTATTTCGGCGCACGGAATTTCAAAAGAATACGGCGCCAATACCGTTTTTGCAAATGTATCTTTCAGGATAGAGAAAAAAGAAAAAATAGGTATTGTGGGTGTGAACGGCGCAGGAAAAACGACGCTGTTCCGTCTTATTGTAGGAGAAGAGTATCCGGACAGTGGCGATATTGTCAGAGATAAAGATATTACTCTTGCATATATGCGTCAACATAGCGATTTGACATCGGATAAAACCGCTGTCGAAGAGGTTTTATCGGTTTTCGGAAAACAGATCGAGATAGAAAATGAGATAGAACGTGTTACCGCCCTTTTACAGACGGAAGAAAACGGACGCTTGTTTGAGAGACTCAATCGGCTTAATGAGGAATTCGACGTGATCGGAGGCAGAACTTTCCGTTCGAAAACAAGGTCGGCACTTATAGGGCTTGGGCTTTCGGAACAGGAAATATCCCTTCCTTTGTCTTCCCTTTCCGGAGGGCAGCGGACAAGAGTATTGCTTGCTAAAGTTTTGCTTTCAGACGCCGGGGTCCTTTTGCTTGATGAACCCACCAATCATCTTGATATTTCCGCTACAGAGTGGCTTGAAAGTTTTTTACAGTCATATTCGGGTTCTGTTGTCGTTATTTCTCATGATCGTTTTTTTCTTGACAGGATATGCGGTAAAATATTTGAACTTGAGAATAAAAAGCTTACGGTGTACGGCGGTAATTATACATATTACAGAAATAAAAAGGCTGAAGATAAGCTTGCTTTAACAAGAGATTATGAGCAAAAACGGAGAGAGATCAATCGTATTGAAAAAATTATAGAGCAGCAGAAACGTTTTAACAGAGAACGTAATTATATAACCATAAGAAGTAAGCAAAAGCAGATCGAACGTATAGAGAAAACAGTTGAGAAGCCGGAGACGGAACCTGATGAGATTCATTTTCATTTTCATGCTTGTTCTGAAACCGCAAACGAAGTTCTTGTACTGAAGAGTATATCGAAAAGTTTTGGGGACAGAAGTCTTTTTTCACATGCCGATCTTTTAGTGAAAAAGAAAGAGAAGGTTTTTCTTGTCGGGGAAAACGGATGTGGTAAAACCACACTGCTACGTATTATATTAGGTCAGCTTGAAGCAGATACAGGACAAATAGTTTTGGGCAGCAGGGTGAAACCGGGTTATTATGATCAGGCGTTGTCGGATTTATGTGAAAGTAATACGGTTTTTGAAGAAATATCTGATGCGTATCCCGGAATGAAAAACGGTGAAATACGCTCAGCACTCGCGTCGTTTTTATTTTGCGGTGATGATGTGTATAAAAAAATAAGTGTTCTTTCCGGAGGAGAAAAAGCACGTGTTCTTTTGGCAAAACTTATGCTTTCCCAGACTAATTTTCTTATTCTTGACGAGCCGACTAACCATCTTGATTCAGCTTCCAGAGATGCGCTTGAACGGGTTTTGAGGGAATATGACGGGACCCTCCTTATAGTTTCTCATGACAGATATTTTATTAACAGATTGGCAGATAAGATAGCAGTAATAGCCGGAGGTGAGATTTGTGTTTATGCCGGAAATTATGAGCAATATCTGGAAAAAAAGAATAATGTGAATAGAAAAGAGACAATAAAATATGAAAAATCCGGAAGTGATTATGAAAAGAAAAAATTTGAAGCGTCAGAGAAGCGTAAAAGACAGACAAGGTTGAAAAGGATTGAAGAAAATATCGAAAAATGCGAACAGCGACTCAGAGAACTGTCAGAACAGATGAACGATCCTTCTTTTGCGTCAGATTACAGTAAAATTACAGAGATTGCTGTTTTTGCGGAAGAAGAACAAAAAAAATTAGACGAATTGTACAAAGAATGGGAAGAGGTAATGCGAAATGAAGAATAAAGTTGGATTTATAGGCTCCGGTAATATGGCCGGGGCAATTATATCGGGAATCGCAGGTAGTCTGTATGATTGTGACAGTATCGCGGTTTTTGACGTTGATGAAAAAAAACGCAAACAGTTTTTCTTGAAAGGAATGATTGTTGAAGACAGTGCGGAGGATCTTGTAAAAAATACGGAAATAGTCTTCCTGACAGTAAAACCAGCGCACTTAAATGAGGTTTTGGAAGAGATAAAAGATTCTGTTGTTCCGGATAATATTTTTGTGAGTGTTGTTGCGGGCGTAAGTATAGGATATATAAAAGAAAAACTTGGAGTTTCGGATGTAGCCGTGGTAAGAGCGATGCCGAACACTCCCGTACTTTTGGGTAAAGGTGCTACGGCTTTATCATTTGATAAAAATATAAGCGATGAAAAGATTAAACTAGTAAGTTCGATTTTTGAACGCGTAGGCGTTTTTCGTATCATTGATGAAAGATATATGAACGCGGTAATAAGTGTAAACGGTTCTTCTCCCGCGTATGTGTATATGTTTATAAAAGCTATTGCGGACGGCGCGGTCAAACAGGGTATAGATATAGCCACAGCGCTTGATCTCGCAACGGCGACTGTTATTGGCGCGGCAGAAATGGTAAAAGCTTCTTCTGTTTCTGTTGATGAGCTTATCCGTGCTGTATGTTCACCGAACGGGACTACGCTTGAGGCTGTTCGCGTCCTTGAAGAAAAGGGGTTTGAAAAAATTATAATCACCGCTATGGATGCGTGTACTCAGCGGGCAAGCGAACTTGAAGGCGAAATAAAGGGAAATGACCGTAAAATATAACTTTTTTGTGATATAAAGCCTATTTTGCCTTTGTTTAAGGCAAAAAAGAAACGAAAACGAGCCGTTTTTTAGATTTTTGTGCATAATATACAAAAGCAAATAACATAATTTGTTGATATAGCCACTTTTCAAATCTTTAAATTTGTGGTATTATTCTATTGGTATTATATTAATAGTAATGTTTTCATTGGAGGTATTTTGCAGTGGCAGGAGTTATACTGAAGGGTATAGGAAAGGTTTATCCCGGCGGAGTTCGAGCTGTTACAGATTTTAACCTTAAAATCAAAGATAAAGAATTTATCGTATTGGTCGGACCTTCCGGATGCGGCAAGTCGACAACGCTTAGAATGATTGCAGGGCTCGAAGAGATAAGTGAAGGCGAATGTCTTATAGACGACCGCATTGTCAATGATATACCTCCCAAGGACAGAGATATAGCGATGGTTTTCCAGAATTACGCGTTGTATCCTCATATGACGGTTTTTGAAAACATGGCTTTTGGTCTTAAACTTAGAAAGTTTTCTAAGGAGGAGATAAAGCGCAGAGTTGATGAAGCTGCAAGAATCCTTGATATATCTCATTTGCTTGAAAGACGTCCGAAGGCATTGTCCGGAGGGCAAAGACAACGTGTTGCTCTTGGTCGTGCGATAGTCCGTGAGCCTAAGGTTTTCCTTCTTGACGAACCTCTTTCAAACTTGGATGCGAAATTGCGTGCACAGATGAGAACGGAGATATCAAAACTTCATCTTCGTCTCGGTACCACTTTCATATATGTTACGCATGACCAGACCGAAGCTATGACGATGGCATCCCGTATAGTTGTTATGAAAGACGGATTTATTCAGCAGTGCGATACTCCGCAGAATCTTTATGATTTTCCTGTTAATCTTTTTGTTGCCGGATTTATCGGATCACCTCAGATGAATTTTATAGAGGCAAAACTTACACGCAGAGGCGAAGATGTTTTTGTGAACTTTGCTGAGTTTTCGCTTCGTTTGCCCCGTGAAAAGGTAATGACCGAAAATTACGAAAAACTTATGTCTTACGGTGGTAAGCAGGTAATGGTGGGTATTCGTCCAGAGGCTATTCATGATGAAGAAATGTATCTTGAGCGCAATCCGGACAGTATAATCACTGCCAATGTCGAAGTTACTGAAATGATGGGATCGGAAACATATTTATTCCTGGATGTTGCTGAGGCAAAGGTTACGGCGAGGGTTGCACCTACCACACTCGCGAAGCCCGGGGATACGATTAAAGTTTGTTTTGAGATGGATAAAATACATTTATTTGATATAGACACCGAAGAAGTAATCATCAATTAGGAGCAGAGTCTTGGGCATAACTGTATTTGCAGAGAAAAATTTTTGAAATATCGGGAATATTCCAGCGAAAGTTGGGATATTCCCATTGTTGTTTTGAATAAGAATCGAGGACATATAAATGTCACAAAATATGCTTTTCGGAGAGCTTTCCGCAAAATTTTCTCCGTATATCGCTTATGCAGCGTCAGCATTTCCGTCACGGCACAGGGAAGATCTTGTTCAAGAAGGGTATTTAGGTCTTTATAAAGCGTGCGGGGCATACGACGAGAACAAACAAGTTCCTTTTGACGCATTTGCCAAGATATGTATAAAGCACCGTATGCTTACGGCTTTTCGGTCTTTGGGAAAAGATGACAATATGCTTGTTCTTGACGAAAAACTTATTGACGACGGGGTTCAGTTGTTTTCCGAAAGTATTGAAGTACACGATTTTTTTGATAATTTAAGGAAAGAGCTTACAAACCTTGAGAGAGAGGTTTTAGACGAATATCTTAAAGATTTTTCATATACTCAAATTTCGAAAAATCTGAATATAACGACTAAACAGGTCGATAATACCATAAGCCGCGTAAAGCGGAAAATCAGAGATAAATATACTTTTTAAAGTTTATTTATATATGCCCGGCAAAAGCACGCTTTGAAAATTTCCCTAAACTCAGGAGGCATAGGCTTTTCAACAAACTGTCTTCTCGATGGCTTTTTGCACACGAAAGCACGGAGAAATAACTGACGGTAAGACACAAAGACGTACGTGATCGTTTCTGCTCTGTGCGGAGTTTGAAAAAAAATGCATCTCCGGTATCTGCGGGCTTTTTCACTGTCCATGGCTAATTCAAACTGGCGATCCCAGTCCAGATTTCTTCTTGCTTCG
>CALWNV010000028.1 GCA_944382895.1 uncultured Clostridia bacterium
GAATAGCGCCGAAAAATACCGCGCATGTACCGAAAGCTATCATAAACTTCTTTGAAGTTACCCCGATAAGCATCTTGGAAAAATTCATAAAGAAAAGAACGACCGAACATAAAAACAAAATCCGGTAAGAAGTATACGCTCTCGATAAAATTGCAGAACTGTCTCCGGAAGCGACAAATAACCTCGCGACATAATATATCGTAAAAAATACGGATATCAGCTTAAAAAACAGCCCCATCTCCGCTCTTGCGGGCCTTTTGATATAATATATGGTAAAAATCACTATAAAAATCGCCGATATCAACATAAGCATCGGGATACCTATCAAAGAAGCTTTCAAATCCGCCGCTATAATATAATTTGCCGGAACAAGAAATCTCCCCTCAGAATATATAAGAGTATTGAATATTGCGGATATCCCGGAAGGAAACATCGCGGTAAAAAAAGTATTACAAGAAGAGACAAATATACACACCGCTGAAAGGGCGATAGCAATTTTTTCAGAAACCGTTATTTTAGCAAAACGGGAAACTATCGGTTTTTTCTCTTTCGGAAAAATAACCAATACCGAAAGAAAAAACAAAACCGATAATGCTGAAAAAATATTGAATATCAGCGGTATAGGCGAAAACTGGACATAAAATCCGGTATCGCTTTCAATAGCGAAAAAAATCTCAAAAACCCTGAAAACAGCGGCTATCACACACAGGGGGATCAGCGCCCGGATATAATATTTGGTCTTCATTCCTTACAACTCCTTATAAAATATATTATATCTTTTTTACCGACAAAAGTCAATAGATTTCACATTATTCACATATTTTTCAGTATCAACTAATGACAGGAACTCTTTACCCTGATCATAGAAATCTTTTTATCAGTTACCGCCGTTTTTTTTACATAAGAACAGGCTCCGTGCTTTAACGGAGCCTGTTCTTTCAAAATATCAATATTTATTACAAGGTTTCATATTATTCTTTATCCGCAGCACTGTCTTCTTTTTCCTGACGTTTGCTGTTTGCTCCTACGGCGAAGTTAACAGCGCTCTCAGCAGTTTCATCTGCCTTAAAAACATAATCTTTCCCGGGCAGGACCGCGTTAAAGATTATACCGACAATTGCGGCAACAGCAAGGCCTGTAAGAGCAATTGTTACGCCGAATACAGTAAACGAGATATTTCGCGCGGAACTGAACGTTATACCGAGGGCAGAAACAAGGATTACGGCTGCTACAATAAGATTACGGCTTTTGGTAAGATCCACCTTGTTTTCAACCATATTACGGACACCTATAGAAGAGATCATTCCGTAGAGAATAAACGATATCCCTCCTATTATAGCATCGGGTATTGTTCTGATAACAGCGCTTACTATCGGGAAAAAAGAGACTCCTACCGCAAAAAACGCGGCAATACGCACAACTCTGGGATCAAAAACTTTTGTTAAAACAAGCACACCGGTGTTTTCACCGTATGTAGTGTTGGCAGGCCCCCCGAAAACAGAGGCAAGGGTCGTCGCGAGCCCATCTCCTGTAAGAGAGCGATGCAGGCCGGGAGAAGAAATAAAGTTGTTGCCTGTAGTTGCGCTTATCGCTGAGATATCACCAATATGCTCCATCATTGTGGCAATAGCTATCGGGACAATAGCGACTATTGAAGAAACGATCATCGATGTATTTGACCAGTCAATCGCAAAAATCGTGTTCCCGTCAGAACCAAAATTTATCGGAAGTCCTATCAGCCCCTGGGCACCAAAAATCTGACCCTGCCCGATATTGCGGATTATTTCGCTGACGCCTGAAAAATCAAAGATAGGTTCAGCTTTCGCATTGTATACGTCTGCAAAAAGCCACGGCACATCGTTGACCAAGGAGGGATTTGCCTGCCCGATAAAATAAAGGATGAGGGCAACCGCATACGCACCCAAAATACCAAGAATTATTGGTATAATCTTTGACATTCCTTTTCCCCATATATTGAATATTACCACAATTGCCAAAGCCACAATCGCTATCAGCCAGTTTCTGGAACAGTTGTCTATCGCGGACGGCGCCAACGTAAGACCAATCGCTATTATAATCGGGCCGACCACAATCGGCGGGAAAAACCTCATGACCCGCGCCACACCGACACCTTTAATGATTGCGGCAAGAATGAGATATAAAAACCCGGCGCAAGCAACACCGAGACATGCGTACGGAAGAGCGTTTATCCCCTGCCCACCCCACATTTTTTTTACAGCATCATAACCGCCCATAAAAGCAAATGACGAGCCGAGAAAAGCAGGAATTTTTCCTTTTGTAAGAAGATGAAACAAAAGCGTTCCCACTCCGGCCATGAAAAGAGCCGAAGAAATATCCAGCCCTGTATTAAGCGGAACAAGAACGGTCGCTCCAAACATCGCGAACATATGCTGCAAACCTAAAACAAGCATTTTCGGTCTTCCGAGTTGACGAGCATCCCTGATCGGTTCCACCCCGATCAGGCTTTTTTTCTTTTCAGTCATATCTGTCCCTCCATAAATTATTTATATAAAACACGCTCCGGCGTGCTTATCCACAAAGAAAAGCCCCTGTTTTCCCGTCATATTCCGGCACACACACCCGAATATTTTCAGAAAGAGAGGAAGGAACATTTTTCCCCACATAGTCAGGGCGGATAGGCAACTCCCTGTGTCCCCTGTCAATCAAGACGGCAAGCTGTATCGCACGCGGCCGCCCTGCGGCAAACACAGCCTCTATCGCCGCTCTGACAGTTCTCCCGGTAAAAATAACGTCATCCACCAAAATCACTGTCTTATTTTTCACATCAAAAGAAGGAGTTCTGTTTATTACCGGGACATCTCCGATTTTTGTGAGATCATCCCGATAATAAGTTATATCAAGCGTAGAATATTCAACAGAGCTGCCGTCTGATCTTTTTATATTTGAACATATCATTTCCGCAAGAGATGCCCCTCGCCTCAAAATACCGAGGATCAGCAACTCTTCCGCTCCTTTGTTCCTTTCCGTTATTTCATGAGAAATACGTACAAGAGAGCGTATAACAGCGTTTTCATCCATTAAAACAGCTTTCTGTTCCACAATAAAACCCTTCTCATATTTTTCAGCACAAAAAAAATTCTTACAGGCAAAAATACCCGCAAGAACACTACCCTGCTTGAAAAATCTTGACGGTATCTCTGTACTGCTTAAAGATTTCTCTATAAAGTATATCACAATAAAATATGATTGTAAATAGAAAATTATATCAGAATCGTTTTTTTTCATTTATGCCACAATTTAACAACCATTTTTTTACATATATAAATTAAAACATATCCAGTAAGTTTTTTTTGAAAAAACATATCAAATCGCATACCTATATCAAATAAACGCCTCGGACATATCAGGCTATCAAATAAAATTAAACAAGCCCCAAAAATCCGAAACGACAAAACCTTTTTATGCCTTAAACAATTTTCCCTTGTCATGAAATATCGATTTTATTCCTTCACATATTTTATATATTCCACTTCATTTTTCTCAGATGAATTACACATCTGTCCATATATCTCGTCCCGGAGTTTCTGTTTACGCACAGACTTTGTAAGCTCCGGATCCGGGAAAACCGGTTCGCCTATATAAACGGTCATTCCTGGTTTTTTCGCAAACCTGAAAAATCCCCTTCTGCGTCTGTATGTAACTGTGGCGGAGAGAACCGGAAAATTCATACCCGCAGGAAATCCGAAAGAAACGGCGGGGAACGGTCTGATCCCTGTATAAAACGGCCATATGTGAGCTTCAGGGAAAATAACAATACAATTTTTTTCATTAGCCCTTTTTTCGACAGCTTTTATAAATCCGGGCATTGCGTCAAACCCTGACGGTATGGGGAGCCCCCCCAGAAGCATCACTATCCTACGTAGACCCTTTATCGAAACCGCATCCGCATTTGCTACTATATATATGCGTGAAGGAAAAGTAATCAGCGGCGGTATAAAAACATCTAACATACGTGTATGATTGACATAAAGAAAAAAACCCTTTTTGCGTATCTTTTTTACAACCGCACGATTCTCTATCTTGACACCAAGATAAATTTTCGCTACTATCCAAATTATCGGCAACGCGATAATATAATATAATATCCATGAACAAACTTTCCATAGCAAAGAATCATTAACAAAACGAAAATCCTTCCCTACTTTTTCGGTTTTTATTTTTGCGGTGGAAAAATCGTCATTTAGTTCGTCCGAATAATATTTTATCCTATTTCTGATTATCATCACCCCCCCTGCCTTATATTTTCCCTTGAAAATATTATAACCCACCATTACACCCTTGTCAAGTAATATCATATGACACATAAAGCTATATGCTTACAGGTATATCGATAAATACATATCGATATGTTTGTTAAACATTTCACATATACCGAAACATATGTTATAATGTGGATAATGGATAAGATTTTTGTCGCCGGCGGTTATAAACGTCCGGAAGATGTACAGACAAGAGGTGACAAATTTGGAAATAAAAGGCGTCTCAAAAGCGACACTGGACCGTCTGCCGAGATATCTGACATATCTCAACTCCTTGCCGGAAGGCTCTCCGGCAAACATTTCCGCGACAACCATTGCGGACGCTCTCGGTCTGGGGGATGTCCAGGTAAGGAAAGACCTTGCAAGAGTAAGCGGAACCGGCAAGCCGAAAATCGGTTATATAGTAAAAAACCTAAAAACCGATCTTGAAAATTTTTTGGGATATAATGATCTCAGCGACGCCTTTGTAGTCGGCTGCGGAAAGCTCGGTAAAGCGCTTCTTGACTATACAGGTTTTTTACACTACGGACTGAATGTCGCCGCCGGATTTGACAGCAGTCCTGAAGTAATCGGAAAAACTGACGGTGGAAAAGAAATCTTCCCCATTGAAAAATTTCCGGATCTATGTAAAAGAATGAATATTTTAATAGGAATAATATGCGTACCGCCGCATTCAGCACAACAGGTCTGCGACATGATGATAAAGTGCGGAATAAAGGGAATAATGAATTTTGCTCCGGCACATATTTCCGCGCCGTCCGACGTAATTGTGCAAAATGAAAATCTTGCGGCTGAACTTGCAAAACTATCGGGTAAATTGATAACACGTCATGAGGAGGAATTATTATGAAAAAGAAGGACTACGGCATCGTTGACAGCCTTGAAACGCTTGAAGCGGCTCTGGAAAGGATAAAGGCTGCACAAAAAGAATTTGCGAAATTCTCACAGGAACAGGTTGACAAAATTTTTCTTGCGGCTGCATCTGCGGCAAACAAACAAAGAATCGCTCTTGCCAAAATGGCTGTCGAAGAAACCGGAATGGGCATAGTGGAAGACAAGGTCATAAAAAACCATTACGCGTCTGAATATATTTATAATGCATACAAAGACACAAAAACCTGCGGCATAGTCGAAGAAGACTCTGCTTACGGTATGAAAAAAATTGCGGAACCTATCGGCGTAATAGCTGCTGTCATTCCCACAACAAACCCGACATCGACCGCGATTTTCAAAACTCTTATTTCATTAAAAACAAGAAACGGTATCATAATAAGCCCTCATCCCAGGGCCAAGAACTCCACGATCGCCGCAGCAAAGATCGTACTTGAAGCTGCGGTAGAAGCCGGAGCGCCCGAAAACATAATCGCATGGATCGATATTCCAAGTCTGGAGCTTACAAACGCGGTTATGAAAGAGGCTGATATAATTCTCGCGACAGGCGGCCCGGGAATGGTTAAAGCCGCATATTCAAGCGGAAAACCCGCGCTCGGTGTCGGAGCAGGTAACGTTCCCGCTATCATTGATGAAAGCGCTGACATTCTCCTTGCGGTAAACTCTATCATACACTCAAAAACTTTTGACAACGGAATGATCTGCGCATCTGAGCAGTCCGTAATAGTGCCTAACAGTATTTATGCCGCGGTTAAAAAAGAATTTGCCGCACGCGGCTGTTATTTCCTCAAGCCCGATGAGATCGAAAAAGTAAGAAAAACAATCATTATAAACGGTGCTCTCAACGCAAAAATTGTCGGACAGCCCGCATATAAGATAGCGGAGATGGCAGGAGTCAAAGTCGACGAAAAAACCAAAATACTCATCGGCGAAGTTGAAAGCGTTGACATCAGCGAAGAATTTGCACATGAGAAACTTTCTCCTGTTTTGGCTATGTATCATGCCGAAAGTTTTGAAGACGCCCTCGACAAAGCAGAGCATCTTATAGAAGACGGAGGATACGGACACACCGCATCTCTTTATATCAACACGGTCACTGAAAAAGACAAACTCCATGAATATGAATCGAGGATGAAGACAGGCCGTATACTTGTCAATACTCCTTCTTCACACGGCGGAATAGGTGATCTTTATAACTTCAAGCTCAGCCCTTCTCTTACATTGGGATGCGGAAGCTGGGGCGGAAACAGTGTTTCGGAAAACGTAGGGGTCAAACATTTGCTCAACATCAAAACAGTCGCCGAGAGGAGAGAAAACATGCTTTGGTTCAGAACGCCTGAAAAGGTTTATATTAAAAAAGGCTGCCTGCCTGTTGCACTCAACGAGCTGAAAACAGTCATGGGCAAAAAGAAAGCTTTTATTGTAACCGATACGTTCCTTTATCAAAACGGATATACAAGCCCCATTACGGAAAAGCTTGATGAAATGGGTATTACTCATACAACATTCTTTGATGTTGCACCTGATCCGACGCTTGCGTGCGCAAAAGAAGGAGCAAAACTTATGACATCATTCCAGCCTGATTGCATAATTGCTTTCGGCGGAGGCTCCGCGATGGACGCAGCAAAAATCATGTGGGTTCTTTACGAGCATCCTGAAGCAGACTTTATGGATATGGCAATGCGTTTTGTCGATATCCGGAAAAGAATATACACCTTCCCCAAAATGGGCGAGAAAGCTTACTTTATCGCTATCCCGACATCTGCCGGGACAGGTTCGGAAGTCACACCCTTCGCGGTTATCACAGACCAGGATACCGGCGTAAAATATCCTCTTGCAGATTATGAACTTATGCCTAACATGGCAATCATTGACGCCGATTTTCATATGAGCGCGCCTAAGGGACTTACCGCAGCTTCAGGTATCGACGCGGTGACTCACGCACTTGAAGCATATGCGGCGTTACTTGCAACAGATTATACCGATGGGATCGCTCTCCAGAGCCTTAAGATTATCTTTGAATATCTGCCCCGTGCATATGACAACGGCCTCAATGATATTGTAGCTCGTGAAAAAATGGCTAATGCCGCAACTCTTGCGGGAATGGCCTTTGCAAACGCGTTTTTAGGTGTATGCCATTCCATGGCGCATAAACTCGGAGCTTTTTACCATTTGCCGCACGGCGTCGCAAACGCTCTCATGATTGATGAAGTTCTTCGTTTCAATGCTTCGGAAGTGCCGACAAAAATGGGAACATTCTCCCAGTACGATCATCCTCATACTCTCGCGCGTTACGCAGAGGTTGCGGATTATCTCGGCATAAAAGGCAAAAATAACGAAGAAAAACTTGAAAATCTCATAAAAGCGATAGATGACCTGAAAGCAAGAGTTGGTATAAAATCAACTATCCGTGAATATGGAATTGATGAAAAAGAATTCCTTTCCAAACTCGACGCAATGGTTGAACAAGCATTTGACGACCAATGTACCGGTGCAAATCCGAGATATCCGTTAATGAGTGAGATCAAACAAATGTATCTTAACGCTTACTACGGCGAACATAAAAACGTTTAAGGAGGTCACGAACATGAAACTCGACAAGGTTATTGCAGTAAGAACATCAAAAACCGTTTATCGCGACGGAGATCTTGCAATCAAACTTTTCAACAGCGATTTTTCAAAGGCGGATATTCTTAATGAGGCGCTCAATCAAGCCCGTGTCGAAGAAACTGCACTAAATATCCCTAAAGTTGTTGAGGTTGCAAAATTCGACGGGAAGTGGGCAATAGTTTCGGAATATATCGAAGGCGAGACTTTAGCTGAGCTTATGGCTAAAAATCCTTCGAAATACGATGAATATCTTGATATGTTTGTAGACCTGCAAATGACGGTTCATGCGCAAAAAGCGCCTCTTTTAGGCAAATTAAAAGACAAGATGAACCGTAAAATATCCCAGACGACACTTGACGCGACCACACGTTATGATCTTCACACTCGTCTTGAAGGGATGCCAAAAAACCTTAAAGTATGCCACGGAGACTTTAACCCCTCAAATATTATAATAACTCCGGACAATGTCCCTTATATAATAGACTGGGCGCATGCAACACAGGGCAACGCCTCTGCCGACGTTGCCAGAACATATCTTCTGTTCTGGTTGGAGGGGAATATCGAAGGCGCTGAAAAATATTTGAATCTGTTTTGCAAAAAAAGTGACACGGCCAAACAATATGTCCAGAAATGGCTGCCTATCGTAGCGGCGTCACAATCAGTCAAGGGGAATGAAAAAGAACGTGAATTTCTTTTGTCCTGGGTCGATGTTGTGGACTACGAATAAACGGAGGAGGACAAAGATATGAAAGTAGTTGTTTGTATCGGAAGTTCCTGTCATCTTAAAGGTTCACGCAAAGTTATCGAGCAGCTTCAATACCTCATAGCACAAAATGACTTAAAAGATAAAATCGAGCTGAGCGGCACTTTTTGCATGAACAATTGCCAGAACGGGGTTTGCGTTACGGTTGATAACAAAATGTTTTCCGTGACCCCGGATACGGTCAACGCATTTTTTGAGAAAGAGATCCTTGTAAAATAAAGGGAGGACAGACAATGGCAGACTTTCTGAAACTTAAAAAATCAAATTGCAAAAACTGCTATAAGTGTATAAGAAACTGTCCTGTCAAGTCAATTCGTTTTTCTGCGGGCCAGGCAAATATCGTAGGCAATGAGTGTATTTTATGCGGACGATGTTTTGTCGTCTGCCCGCAGAATGCGAAGGAAATCGTAAGTGAGGTCGAACAGGTAAAATATCTTCTTGCACAAGGATCCCCGGTCGTTGCCTCAGTTGCACCTTCGTTTATTGCGAATTACAACGGCATTGGTATAAAAGCTCTTGAAAAAGCATTACAAAAACTCGGATTTACCGCGGCGGAAGAAACGGCGATAGGCGCAACAATGGTAAAAAAAGAATATGAAAAGATGACAGCGGACGGAAATCACGATATTATCATTTCCTCCTGCTGTCATTCGGCAAATTTACTGATACAAAAATATTTTCCTGCGCTTCTTCCGTATCTGGCAAACATAAAATCCCCTATGCAAGCGCACTGTACCGATATAAAATTAAGATTTCCCGGGGCAAAAACCGTTTTTATAGGACCATGTGTCGCAAAAAAAGACGAAGCGGATAAATATCCCGAATATGTTGATGCAGTGTTGACTTTTGAAGAGCTGACAAATTGGTTTGAAGAAGAAAACATAAAACTTATCACAGATCCTGAAGATAAACCTCTTGAAGAGAGCAGAGCTCGTCTCTTTCCGACCGTTGGCGGGATTCTTAAGACAATGAACTGTGACAACGAGAAATATACTTATATTGCCGTCGACGGGGTTGAAAACTGCATTGCAGCGCTCAGGGACATAGAACAAGGGAATATACATAAATGTTTTATAGAAATGTCTGCCTGTTCCGGAAGCTGTATCGGCGGACCTGTGATGGAAAAATATCACCGTAGCCCGATACGTGACTTCGGGGCTGTTTCGTCATATGCCGGCAATAATGACTTTGAAACCGACATTCTTCCTGAAAATCAGATGATAAAAGAAATGCCTCCTCTTACAAAGAGCAAAGAAATGCCTACTGAAGAGGAAATATCCGCAATTTTAGCCCAAATAGGGAAAACAAAAAAGGAAGACGAGTTAAATTGCGGGACCTGTGGATACAATACCTGCAGAGAAAAGGCGATTGCAGTATATCAAGGTAAAGCAGATTTATCAATGTGCCTTCCTTTTTTGAAAGAAAAAGCTGAAAACTTTTCCGGAAACATAATAAAAAATACACCTAACGGAATCATCGTACTCAACGAAGAGCTTGAGGTCCAGCAAATAAACCGAGCCGCAATGAAAATTATGAACATCCCGTCAGCTTCAAGTGTCTTAGGCGAACAGATTGTCCGTATCATGGATCCTAAAGAATTTATCAGTGTACGCAAAAGCGGCAGAGGCATACGTGATAAACGTGTATACCTTGCCGAATACGGAAAATATGTTGAACAAACGATAATCTTTGATAAAGAATACCGTATTTTATTTTGCATAATGCGGGATATAACTGAATATGAAGAAGCTAAAGAACGGAAGGAAGCCATCAGCAAACAAACAGTAGACATCGCAGACAAAGTCGTTGAAAAACAAATGCGGATCGTACAGGAAATAGCCTCCCTGCTTGGAGAAACTGCCGCGGAAACCAAAATTGCCCTTACAAAATTAAAGGAGTCCATCGAGGATGAATGATCTTTGCGCGGATATCGGATATAACAGTATGACAAAATACGGCGAGCAGCTCTGCGGTGACCACATCGACATTGTGGAAGATGAAGAGAACGAAATAACAACTCTGGTTCTTGCAGACGGGCTCGGAAGCGGAGTAAAGGCAAACATATTGTCTACGCTCACCGCTAAAATAATCTCGACAATGATGGCACAGGGGTTAGGAATAGACGACTGTGTCGAAACTATTGCCGAGACTCTCCCTGTATGCTCTGTAAGAGGAGTCGCGTATTCAACCTTTACGATTATCCGGCTTCTCCAGAACTCCGCAGCAGAGATAATCCAGTATGATAATCCTGATGTGATCCTGATCAGAGACGGGAAAAATTACGAATTCCCCAAAACAACTCGAACGATACGGGACAAAACTATTTTATTTTCACATGTAAATCTACAGGAAAACGATGTCCTCGTAGCAATGAGTGACGGATGTATCCATGCAGGCGTCGGCACTGAACTTAATTTCGGTTGGGAACGTAAAGATATCATTCCGTTTTTGGAAACATTTTATCATGTCGGCTTCACAGCTAAAACACTGAACACGATCCTTCTCGATGAATGTTATAAACTGTACGGGGGGCAGCCGGGAGACGATACCACTGCCCTGACAATAAAAATAAGAAAACGCGTTCCCATGAATCTGTTAATCGGTCCGCCTTCAAACAGAGAAGACTGTGATAAAATGATGTCTTTGTTTTTCTCAAAAGAAGGTAAACATATCGTATGCGGAGGAACAACATCGACTATTGCTGCAAATTTCTTGGGGAAAGAACTCAAACCTGAACTTCTTTCTTCAGATCCTGATGTCCCGCCGACCGCCGAAATCGAAGGAGTAGACCTTGTTACAGAGGGAGTAATAACCATAAACAAAGTTCTTGCTTACGCCAAAGACTATCTGAAAGATAATGAAAGTTATTCTTACTGGTGCTATAAGGACGACGGAGCCTCAAAAATGGCACGTCTTTTATTTGAAGAAGCTACTGATATCAATTTCTTTGTCGGGCGTGCAGTAAACCCGGCACATCAGAACCCGGCGCTTCCCATTAATTTCAATATAAAAATGCAGCTTGTAGAAGAGTTGACTGAGTGTCTGAAACAAATGGGTAAAAAAATAAAAGTAAGCTATTTTTAGATAAAAATTTTTTTATCTTCACAATTATATTTTTTTGTAATAATTTTCTGTTATTATATTTAATAGCGGTGTTTTTTATTACACAAATTTTTTTATGTATATTTTTTTAAGGAGATAAATTTATGGCTAAGGAATTCGACTACAAAAAGCTTGATGAAATCACATCCGGATTTGAACCGTCGCAACAGGCGATAATTCCTATGCTCCAGGCTATACAGGAGCATTACCACTATCTTCCCAATGAAGTTTTTGCGTATCTGGCAAAGAAAATCAATGTAAGCGAGGCAAAAATTTACAGCGTCGCGACTTTTTATGAAAACTTTTCCCTTGAAGCAAAAGGAAAATACGTTATAAAAATCTGTGACGGGACAGCTTGTCACGTAAGAAAATCTATTCCTATCCTGAACTGTCTGAGGACCGAACTTGCCTTGACAGACAAGAAAAAAACAACCGACGATCTTATGTTCACGCTGGAAACTGTATCCTGCCTCGGCGCATGCGGACTTTCCCCTGTCATAACAGTCAACGATAAAGTTTATCCCGAAATGACTCCGGAAAAAACGACCGCACTTCTGCAGCAAATCAAGGAGGAAGAAAAAAATGCTTAAAAGCAGAGATGATATTATAAATTTACGTACTGCATATAAAAAAGCCCTTGAAATGCAGACAAAAAAAATACTTGTCTGCGCAGGGACCGGCTGCATAGCAAGCGGATCTCTGGATATATATGGAAAGCTATTGCAGCTTCTCAAGGAAAAAGATATCCCCTGCTCTGTTGAATTACAGGAAGAGCCCCATGATGAGACAGTAGGCGTAAAAAAATGCGGTTGTCATGGCTTTTGCGAAATGGGCCCATTAGTAAGGGTCGAACCCCAGGGATGGCTCTACACAAAAGTCAAGTTGAGTGACTGTGAGGATATCGTTGAAAAAACCATTGTAAACGGTGAGCTTATTGAGCGTCTTGCATATCATCAAAATGACAAAGTATACCCGAAACAAGAAGATATCCCTTTTTATAAAAAGCAAACACGTCTGGTCCTTGAGCACTGCGGACACATTGACGCTGAATCTGTTCTTGAATACATAGCGCTTGGCGGTTACTCCGCATTTGAAAAAGTTTTGTTTGATCTTGACGGAGATGAGACCGTAAAAATAATAAAAGACTCAAATCTCCGTGGAAGAGGAGGAGCAGGCTTTCCGGCCGGTATAAAATGGGAAACAGTAAGAAAGACCGAAGCGAATCAAAAATATGTGCTTTGTAACGGAGACGAAGGTGACCCCGGAGCATTTATGGATCGAAGTATTATGGAAGGAGATCCGCACCGTGTACTGGAAGGGATGATGATTGCCGGACGTGCAGTAGGAGCAAGCGAAGGTTACATTTACGTCAGAGCCGAATATCCCATGGCTGTCGCAAGACTTGAAAACGCTATAAAACAGGCTTCTGAAATCGGGCTTTTAGGTGAGAATATTCTTGGAAGCGATTTTTCATTTAACATACATATAAACCGCGGAGCCGGCGCATTTGTATGCGGTGAGGAAACAGCGCTCATCGCTTCTATAGAAGGTGAACGAGGTTTCCCCAGAGTTCGTCCTCCTCTTACGGTAATCAAAGGTCTTTTCGGATGTCCGACTGTCCCTAACAATGTTGAAACTTATGCGAACGTTCCGCTTATAATAAACAGAGGCGCAGATTGGTATCGATCAATCGGAAGCGAATCAAGTTCCGGAACAAAAGCTTTTGCGCTTACGGGAAACATTCAAAACACCGGGCTTATTGAGATACCAATGGGAACTACACTGCGTGAAGTAATATATGACATCGGAGGCGGCTGTCGTAATGGTGCGGATTTCAAAGCTGTCCAGATAGGAGGTCCCTCCGGAGGATGCCTTACAAAGGAAAACCTTGATCTTCCACTTGATTATGACTCTCTCAAATCCGTAGGCGCAATGATCGGCTCAGGTGGTCTTGTCGTTATGGACGAGCATACCTGCATTGTGGAAGTCGCCCGTTTCTTTATGAACTTCACACAAAACGAATCCTGCGGGAAATGCGTTCCATGCCGTGAAGGGACGAAAAGGATGCTTGAAATACTTGAAAACATCGTGGAAGGCAAAGGGAAAGAATCAGATCTTGACCTGCTGTTGGAACTTTCCGATATGATAACTTCCACTGCTCTTTGCGGGCTTGGGAAAACAGCACCAAACCCTGTAAAAAGCACTTTGAAAAATTTCAGAAAAGAATATGAAGAACATATACACGGGATTTGTTCGACCGGAACATGTACAAAACTAAGAAAAATCAGGATTGATACAGAACTCTGTAAAGGCTGCGGCAAATGCTCGAGAATCTGTCCTGCAGGAGCTATCAGCGGTAAAATAAAAGAACCTTTTGTCATTGACCAAACCAAATGTATCAAATGCGGAGCATGCATTGAATCCTGTCCGTTCCATGCGATAAAGGAGAACTGAAATGAACAAAAATATAATGTATATCGATGATATCCCGGTTGAGATAAAAGACGAAAAAAATCTTCTTGAACTTATAAGAAAAGCTGGAATAAAAATGCCGACGTTCTGTTATCATTCGGAGCTTTCAATATATGGCGCATGCCGTATGTGTATGGTTGAAAATGAACGGGGAGGCCTTGATGCGGCGTGCTCAACACCTCCGAGACCCGGGATGTCGATAAAAACAAATACCGAAAGACTGCGTAAATACCGCAGAATGATACTTGAGCTTTTGCTTGCAAATCACTGCAGAGACTGTACAACTTGTGAAAACAACGCTGACTGTAAATTACAAGATCTTGCCAAAAGATTCCATATCGAAGACGTACGTTTTCCGAACACCGCATCAGAACCTAAAGTAGATGATTCTTCACTGAGTATCATAAGGGATACAAACAAGTGTATCCTTTGCGGCGACTGTGTCAGAATGTGTAATGAAATACAGCATGTAGGAGCAATAGATTTTGCATTCAGGGGTTCAAAAATGAAAATTGGGCCGGCATTCAACAAACCTCTTGCGGAGTCACCGTGTGTAGGTTGCGGACAATGTGCTGCGGTGTGTCCGACAGGAGCTCTTGTTGTCCGAAACGATACCGCAAAAGTATGGGAAGCTCTTGATGACGAAAATACAAAAGTTTCCGTACAGATCGCTCCGGCTGTAAGAGTAGGGCTCAGCAAAGAACTTGATTTCAAAAACGGTGAAGACGGAGCCGGAATGATAGTTGCAGCGCTTCGCCGCATGGGATTTGACGAGATATTCGATACCTCCACAAGCGCGGATCTGACTGTACTTGAAGAAGCTAACGAGTTTCTTGACAGGCTTGAAGAAGGCGAACATGACATGCCTTTATTTACATCATGCTGCCCTGCCTGGATCAATTTCGCCGAAAAGAAATATCCCGAACTTCTGAAAGATATCTCAACATGCAGATCTCCCATGCAAATGTTCGCGTCAGTTATAAAGGCCCAGTACGAACCTTCAAGCCGTAAGCACGTTCATGTCGCAATAATGCCATGTACAGCTAAAAAATATGAAGCGGCCCGGAAAGAATTCAAAGTCAATGATATTCCGAACGTAGATTATGTTATTACAACCCAAGAACTCATAAAAATGATAAAAGAATCCGGGATCATATTCAGCGAGCTTGAACCGGAAGCTGTTGACATGCCGTTCGGATCTTTCAGCGGCGCCGGAGTTATTTTCGGAGTTACCGGAGGTGTTACCGAAGCAGTTTTACGCCGTGTGGTAAACGACAAATCGAGCGCAGCAATGAAAGCAATAAAGTACACCGGTATCAGAGGATTTGAGGGCGTAAAGGAAACCGAAATCGCTTACGGAGACAGAAAGCTGAAAATTGCAGTTGTAAGCGGTTTGGGGAATGCCGATAATCTTATAAGAAAAATCAAAACAGGAGAAGCGCATTATGATTTCGTAGAAGTCATGGCATGTCCCGGAGGTTGCGTTTGCGGAGCCGGACAACCGTTTGAAGTTCTTGAAGAACGCCAGAAGAGGGGTAAAGGACTTTATAAAGCAGATAAAATGACAAGTATCAGACGCTCAGAAGAAAACCCTGTCGTAACCTCGCTTTATAACGGTGTCCTGAAAGGAAGAGTTCATGAACTGCTTCATGTAGATTATACAAAGGAGAACAAGTGTCATGATTGAATTAAATGTTTGTATAGGCAGCGCATGTCATATAAGAGGCTCCTATAATGTTATTCAAACTTTTCAGCAAATGATTGAGAAATATAAAGTCAATGATAAAATAGATCTTAAATCTTCCTTTTGCATGAAAGAATGCGATAAAAAAGGAGTAGCCGTATCCGTTAACGGAAAAATTTTTTCCATTCAACCTGAACAGTCAAAAATATTTTTTAAGGAAGAAATTCTTCCTCTGATCTGAAACTTTATTAAGGAAAAACAAGAAATTTTTGTATAAAATAAATTTCTTATAAACTTAAAGGCTGTCAAGCTGGTTACAGTTTGACAGCCTTTTTATTTGCGTTTTATAACTATTTCTATTTTTCTGCAATAACAATAATTTTTATGCGAATAAATAATGCAGCGCAACATTTTATCATTCCGGAACTTGAAGTATACTTTTTTCACAAAATGATTTTTCAATATATGGTCGAAAATACTATTGAACGATATTGGCTTTTGTCATTATAAAAAGCGCGGCAAATTAATTTGCCGCGCTTAATATGAACTTTATGGTTTTGCTTACGCGTTGATTTCGGAAACAACGCCGGAACCTACCGTCTTGCCACCTTCACGAATAGCGAAACGAAGACCTTTTTCAATAGCGATAGGAGTAATGAGCTCAACAGAAATTGATACATTATCTCCTGGCATGCACATATCGACTCCCTCAGGAAGAGTGATAACGCCGGTAACGTCGGTGGTTCTGAAATAGAATTGAGGTCTGTAATTAGAAACAAACGGCTTATGACGTCCGCCCTCTTTTTCGGTAAGAACGTAAACCTGGCCTACAAACTTTGTATGAGGATGGATCGTTCCCGGTTTAGCAAGGACCTGTCCTCTTTCGACATCTTTTCTCTGAATACCACGGAGCAAGCAACCGATATTATCGCCGGATTCAGCGAAGTCAAGCAGTTTACGGAACATTTCAATACCAGTAACAACAGTCTTCTTGATCTCATCTTTAAGACCGACTATCTCAACTTCCTCGTTAAGTTTGAGCATACCTCTCTCAACTCTTCCGGTAACAACCGTACCGCGGCCGGTGATAGTCATAACGTCTTCGATAGGCATAAGGAACGGCTGAGAATCATCTCTTTCAGGAGTAGGAATAAAGGAATCAACAGCATCCATAAGCTCTTTGATGCAGGCATATTCAGGAGCGTTAACATCCTGAGAAGTGCTTTCAAGGGCTTTAAGAGCAGAACCTTTAATTATAGGTGTGTCATCACCGGGGAACTCATATTTATCAAGAAGTTCACGGATATCCATTTCAACGATTTCCAGAAGCTCTTCATCGTCTACCTGATCAACTTTGTTCATAAATACAACGATAGCAGGAACGCCGACCTGACGGGCAAGAAGAATATGCTCGCTGGTCTGAGCCATAACACCGTCGGAAGAAGCGACAACAAGAATCGCGCCGTCCATCTGAGCGGCACCAGTAATCATGTTTTTAATGTAGTCAGCATGTCCCGGACAGTCAACATGAGCATAATGACGTGCGTCTGTCTCGTACTCAACATGTGCGGTATTGATCGTAATTCCTCTTTCTCTTTCCTCGGGAGCTTTATCGATCATGTCATATGCTTCAAACTTAGCTTTACCCTGAAGAGAAAGATATTTAGTGATAGCTGCCGTAAGAGTTGTCTTACCATGGTCAACGTGACCTATGGTGCCGATGTTTACATGCGGCTTGGTTCTTTCGAATTTAGCCTTTGCCATTTTAGTATTCCTCCTTAGTAATAAATATAGATGTTAAAATATAAAAATAGATTACTGTCCTGATCTGCCTCTCTCGGCAATGATCTTTTCCTGAATTGATTTAGGTACCTCAGCAAAATGACTGGGTTCCATAGAGTATACGCCTCTGCCCTGAGTCCTGGAACGCAAATCCGTCGCATATCCGAACATATCGGAAAGCGGGACAAACGCGGTTATCTGCTGTGCTCCTGTAACAGCATCAAGGCTTTGTATCTGTCCTCTACGTGCGTTAAGATCTCCGATTACATCACCCATATAATCCTCAGGAACAACGACAACAACCTTCATCATCGGTTCAGTCAGAACTGGATCGGCTTTCTTCATAGCCTCCTTAAAGGCCATGGAACCGGCAATCTTAAACGCCATTTCAGAGCTGTCGACCTCGTGATAAGAACCATCGTACAAAGTTACCTTAACGTCAACAACATTATATCCGGCAAGAACACCATTTTGCATCGCACCCTGGATACCCGCGTCAACAGCTGGGATATATTCCTTGGGTATCGCTCCGCCTACAATGTTATTGATAAATTCATAACCTTTTCCGGGCTCATTGGGCTCTATGATTATTTTTACATGACCATATTGCCCTTTACCGCCGGACTGACGCGCATACTTGCACTCCTGATCAACCTTTTTACGTATTGTTTCCTTATAAGAAACCTGAGGTTTTCCTACATTCGCCTCAACTTTGAACTCACGTAAAAGCCTGTCCACAATAATATCCAGATGAAGTTCTCCCATACCCGCTATAATCGTTTGTCCGGTTTCCTCATCAGTATAGGTCTTGAATGTAGGATCTTCTTCGGCAAGTTTCATAAGGCTTATACCCATTTTTTCCTGACTTGCTTTTGTTTTAGGCTCGATGGCAACGCGGATAACCGGCTCTGGGAACTCCATCGACTCCAAAATAACCGGATTGTTTTCAAAACAAAGAGTGTCACCTGTAGTTGTGTTTTTAAGTCCGACTGCCGCACAGATATCACCTGCATAGACCTCATCGACATCTTCACGATGGTTTGAATGCATTCTCAAAATACGACCTAACCGCTCTTTGCTGTCTTTCGTAGAATTCAAAACAGCAGAACCGGTTTTGATTTTACCTGAATAAACACGGAAAAAACAAAGTTTACCGACAAATGGGTCCGTCATTATCTTAAAGGCAAGCGCTGAAAACGGTTCGTTGTCGTCAGCATGTCTTTCCACTGTTTCATCAGTACTCGGATTTATTCCGCTTACAGGTGGAATATCAACAGGTGAAGGCATATAATCCACTATTGCGTCAAGAAGTTTCTGTACTCCTTTATTTCTGTAAGAAGTCCCGCATACAACCGGAACCATCTCATTGGCAATAGTCGCCTTTCTGATACACTTTTTGATCTCGTCAATAGATATCGTCTGGCCATCCAGATATTTTTCCATTATCTCTTCGTCCTGTTCCGCAACGAAATCAAGAAGTTCTTCATGGTACTGTTCTGAAATTTCTTTCATATCGTCCGGAATATCGATTACCGAAATATCTTTGCCCAAATCATCATTATAAATATAGGCTTTCATCTCCAGCAAATCAACAAGACCTTTGAAATCTTCTTCGGAACCGATAGGGAGCTGAATAGGGACAGCGTTACATTTCAAACGCTCTCTCATCATCTTCACGACCCTGTAAAAATCGGCGCCCATAATATCCATTTTATTGACATACGCCATACGGGGGACATGATACTTGTCTGCCTGACGCCATACGGTTTCAGACTGCGGTTCAACTCCGCCTTTGGCACAAAAAACGGTTACGGAACCATCAAGCACACGAAGAGAACGCTCAACTTCGACCGTAAAATCAACGTGACCCGGAGTATCAATAATATTTATACGGTGACCTTTCCAATAGGCTGTGGTAGCTGCTGAAGTAATAGTAATACCTCTCTCCTGTTCCTGCTCCATCCAGTCCATCGTCGCGGCGCCGTCATGGGTCTCACCCATTTTATGATTGATACCGGTATAAAACAGTATACGTTCCGTAGTGGTAGTTTTTCCCGCGTCAATATGAGCCATTATGCCTATATTCCGGTAAAGTTCTATTGCATGTGTTCTCGGCATGTTATATCTCCTTTTATTGATAAATTAAACAGCGGAAAAATTACCATCTGTAATGCGCAAACGCCTTGTTTGCTTCTGCCATCTTGTGAGTATCTTCCTTTTTCTTGAAAGCCCCGCCCTGGCTGTTTACAGCATCAAGGATTTCATTGGCGAGTCTTTCTTTCATTGTTCTCTCGTTTCTGTTACGAGCATACAATGTCAACCAACGAAGACCAAGAGTCGTACGTCTTTCAGGCCTTACTTCCATAGGGACCTGATAGTTCGAACCTCCCTTTCGTCTTGCCTTGACCTCCAAAACAGGCATGACATTTTCCATTGCCTGCATATAAACTTCCAAAGCGTCTTTACCGGTTTTTTCCTTAACTATATCAAAAGCATCGTATACTATTTTCTGAGCCACACCTTTTTTACCGTCAAGCATAACACTATTGATAAGTTTGGAAACAAGTTTACTGTTATAAACAGGATCCGGCAAAATCTCTCTTTTCGGAACATTTCCTCTTCTGGGCACTTAACTTCCCTCCTTCATTATAAGTAATGATTTCATAGGTACTCGAAAGCGTTTTCAGCCGTATATCGACTGTAACTCCCGTAAGCGCCCGATATATATCAAGCACTTAAACGAATATGCTTTCATTTCTTAAAACTGTTGTTCCATACGCACAATGTCTTTATTTGCCCGCTTTCGGACGCTTAACACCGTATTTGGAACGACCCTGCTTGCGGTCCGCAACGCCCT
>CALWNV010000029.1 GCA_944382895.1 uncultured Clostridia bacterium
CTTTTTCTTACAGAATCTCCATTGCTTCTTCTTTTCCAGCCTGTCTGCCGTGTTTTTTTTGTTTTTCATAGTGTTGTAATTGCGCTGTTTGCACTCTGTGCATGCCAACACTATCTTTTCACGGTTTCCTTTCTTAGCCATAATATCGGCACCTCCTTAAAATACTTTCCTTTACGGAGCGAACCCCGAAAAGGGTTTTTATACGTCGGTTTTGCGTGATCCGCTTAAACACAGAATCTGTCTGATACAACTCCCGCACACACAGCGAGTTATCACAACCCCGTATAAAAAATTGCCTCCCTTACGAACCGTAAACAGTACTTTTTTTGCACGCAAAAAAAAGTACCTTTGCGCAAGGTATAATGATTATACCATATATCCGAAAAAATTACAACAGTTAAATGGTAATTTTTTTTGAATTATTTCCGTTCGACAGTAACAAGTGCCGGAACATATAGCAATATTACCAACCGTCTATGCCGGACCTTTGTATTGCGCCAAAAATTTTTTCTCGGACACCTTTATAATCTTTTTCCAACGCTCTCAGCAAATCCTTCATTTCCTGCCTTTTGGTGTTTCCGTCCGCAGGACAAGGGTTTTTGACAACAGTGAACCCATTTCTTTTCGCGCATGAAGAAACTTCACTTTCTGTCATATATATCATCGGACGTATAAGCGTTATACCGCTGCGGTCAAGATAAGTCACGGGGGAAAAACTGCCTATTTTCCCGCATTGCATAAGATTCATCATAAACGTCTCGACAACATCGTCATTATGATGACCCAGGGCAACTTTATTAAAACCCATCTCAGCAGCGGCTCCGTTCAATGCGCCTCTGCGCATATTTGCGCACAGGGAACACGGGTTCTCTTCTTTACGCACACTGAAAACAACGTCATAAATATGAGTTTTCTTTATAATATACGGGATATCCTCTCGTTCACACAACTCTCTAACGTAAGAAAAATCCAGCCCGGGAACATTTGTATCGATACTAACGGCCGCAAGCTCAAACTTTTCCGGATAAAAAAAAGATAACCGCTTCAACGCCATCAACAATACTATGGAATCCTTACCGCCGGAAACTCCGACCGCAATCTTGTCACCTGCTTTTATCATATCATAATCCTGTACGGCTCTTCTTAAAGGGCTTAAAGCTTTTTGCATATAAAAATCTCCGTAAAAAACAAAGGAAAACTATCAGCGCAAAGACAGTTTTCCTCTCAGTTAATCATTATAAAAATCAATCCGAAACAGATATCTCTCAAAGAGCTGCCTTGGCTTTTTCCACAAGTGCCGCAAACGCAGCCGCATCAGAAACCGCGAGTTCCGCCAAAACTTTTCTGTTCAAATTTATTCCGGCTTTTTTCAGTCCGCAGATAAATCTGGAATAATTGAGCCCGTTTGCCTGGGCCGCCGCGGATATACGTGTGATCCAGAGCGCGCGGAAATCTCTTTTCTTGAGCTTTCTGCCTACATACGCATATTGAAGTGATTTCATCACCGCTTCATTCGCGGTTCTGTAAAGTTTGGATTTACCTCCAAAATAGCCTTTCGCAAGTTTAAGAATTTTTTTATGTCTTTTGCGAGTCATTATCGCACCTTTTACTCTTGCCATTTCCTGTTTCCTCCTGTTATGAATACGGTATAAGTTTCTTGATTACCTTGGCATTTGACTCGTCAAGATATCCGGCCTTGCGAAGACCTCTTTTATGCTTTGTCGTTTTTTTGGTCAGAATATGTCTCCTGAAAGCATGGTTCATTTTGATCTTACCGCTTTTAGAGGACTTAAATCTTTTAGCGGCCCCTCTATGGGTTTTGAGCTTAACAGACATTTTCATTTCTCCTTACATTTATATTAAGCGGAAATCCGCTCTCTTGCAGACGGCAACGGATATTATTTATCCGTTTTGGGAGCGAGGATCATAATAAGAGTTCTACTTTCGAGCTTTGCGGCTTTTTCAACGTTGCCGACCTCCTGTACCCCGTCTGCAAATCTTTCCATAAGTTCTATCCCGAGCTCAGGCCTTTGTATCTCTCTCGAACGTAAACGGAGCGTTACCTTCACCTTATTGCCGCCGCTCAGAAAGCGCAAAGCGTGTTTAAGCTTGGTGTTAAAATCGTGGGTCTCTATATTCAGAGAAAGCTGAACTTCTTTGAGAACAATCACTTTCTGCTTCTTTTTTGCTTCCTTTTCGCGTTTTGTCTTCTCAAAATAAAACTTATTGTAATCCATTATTTTACATACGGGCGGATTTGCGGCAGGCGCTATCTTTACAAGATCCAAACCTTTATCAATCGCGATTTTCTGCGCGTCCTTCGCGGAAAAAATCCCGAGTTGCTCGCCGTTTTCGCCTATCAGACGCACTTCAGCGTCCCTGATCTCCTCATTGATCTGTACTCCTTTTGTGTTTATGCCGAACACCTCCAAAAAATAAATCAAACGGGCGAAAAAAAACACTTCTCACCCGTCAAATTACAATACAGTTATTAACCGTGCGGCGAAACCGCAGTGGTGAGAACAAGTGTTCTTCTTCTTTCGTCTGTGACAGTATATCACATTTTCCCTCGTTTGTCAAGCATTTTTTCCGAAATAATTTTGAACATTCTTTCCGACGGAGTAAATAATAGTATTCGAGTTTTCCCGTCGTTGTCCGTATATACGATATATACTGTTTTTTTCTTTTCCCGTACGTTATAAAACCGGGAAGCCGAGCGCAGGCTGTAGTCCGATTTCTCCGCGTTCTCTTCCAGACCGATTTCCGCAATCTGGTTCAGGCGAAAATCGGCAACGGTAACTTCTCTGCGCCCGATTATTTTACGTATTATCACTTCGTTGTCTATAAGACAATAGGTATACCCTGTCATAAATGTGCGCAGATATAAAAGAAGAACGAAAGCAGTTACCAAAAGAACCGTCATTTCATAAAAACCTTCACCGCGCAGTGGTCTGTTCAACAACAGATTTTCAAGCCAGTCAGGGACTGAAAGAAGACAAAACCCCGCCGTTATTATGATTATTACCCCTAAAAACACACCGTGTTTTTTCTTACATACTTCTTTGTACATAAAAACTCCTATCTTATCACCTTTGCCACTGTTATGGACTCAAGAGCCGAATAATCGGTTATATTGTTTTGTGAAATATCAAGTATACGTATCTTACGTAAGGGAACCAGACCTGAAAGCTCTGTCAGAAGATTTTTCCTGAGGATTATTACACAATCAGTGACAGACAGATAAAAATCATTTATATACTCAATCGAGCATTCGGACAAATCAAGATATTTCAATTTCGGAAGATCGGAAAAAACAAGAGATGACGGTGAATTGCGCGAAACGTTCAAATATGTCAGGGACGGAAGTCCTGATATACCGGAAAAATCACGTATCCCGCATGAAATAAGCGAAAGACATTTTAAAGATGGAAAATCGGAAATCAAAGGCGATTCAATGTCTGCCCCGCTTATATAAAGCTCCTCAAGCCCTTCAAGAGAATTTATCCCGCTTATATCCGAAACGGCCCCGCTCAACGAAAGATACGTAAGATATCTGAAACCGCGGATCTGCGGGGATGTCAGCGTAACGTCCGACAATTCAAGCCGTTTAAGAGAAGAAAAAGAAGAAATGGAAGAAACAGTTGAATCATTTGCGCCGGATATATAAAGTTCTTCAAGCAATGTAAGGCTCGTCGGGAGCGTTTTATCCGCCGAATCAAGGCACTCTGTTTTCAAAACTTTAAGATTTACAAGCGGCTGAAGAAAAGAATACCCCTCATACACAGGTATCCCAGTCATATCCAGCGATGTCAACGAAACGCACAAAGAAATATCATTCAGTTCAATTTCGGGATTGGCGGACACATCAAGAGATTTTAATGTGGGAATACTGAGCTCGATTCCGGAAAGAGAGTTTTCCGAAACATCAAGGGTCTCAACAGTATCCGACACAATCCGTAAATCACCTGAAAACATATTTACGGCAAGATTCAGGGAAATCAAAGCTTCCAGAGAATCAACATCGACTGAGGTCAACTCATTTCGTGAAAGATCAAGGGTTTGTAAACTTGGCGTTTCCCCGGGAAAGGAAACAGAGTCAAGACTGTTTCCCGAAGCGTCGAGATAAACGAGCGCAGAGCACGGGGAAACAGTAAGATCCTGCAGATTATTTTCTGAAATATCAACTTTTGTAAGCGCAGGTACATTGTCATAAAATTCAAAAGCCTCAAGACTGTTCCCGGAAAGATCAAGTTCCGTGAGATTGACCATACTGCCCACAAACGTTGAGTCATCTATACCGCAGCTTGCCGCAGACAGACTTCTCAAATTTGTCAGATATGAAATGTCATCAAGGCTGAACCCCGAAGACCCTGAAATATCAAGAAAAGATATGTATATAAGGTTTTTCAGTTCAACACTTTCAGAAAACGAGGCATTTCGCATATAAAGCCTGTCAAGTGTTTTTATTCCGTATAAAAAATCAAGAGTTGAAAAATCGTACCCGTCTATATAAAGCTCTTCAAGTGACACCGCGTTTTCAAGCGTCTCGAAATCCGATATGGAATTGCGTGAAATATCCAAAAACGTAAGCGACGGGACGATCCCTCCGATCATCGATATATCCGAAACCAGATTACCGGAGATATTCAGAAGTTTGAGCTCGGAAAGACCTGCGAGAGGAGTAATATCCGGTATTTTATTTGACGAGATGTCAAGCTCCGTAAGCTCTGTAAGCGTCGCAAGGCCAGAAACATCGGTAATCTCATTCCCGGAAAGAATAAGCTTTTTCAGATTGGGGAAATATTTGAAATCCACCGTCCCGGTAATCGGGAGCAGACCCTGTGTGTTTGAGGAGTCGTATGATAAATCAAGTTCTTTAACTTCCATCGCCTCACTTACGGTCACAGCTGAGATATCTGATTTTTTCAATACGTTTTTCACAGCGTACTCCAAAGCTTTATCCGAAAAAGGAACGGCTCTGTTCAAATATTCCTCACGCAACGCGACAAGTTCAGCTGTCATATCGGTTATCTGCGCCGAAGATGAATTTTCATCATCAAGAAGATTTTTAGCCCGCAGCAACGCCTCAGAATAAATATCCGACGCAGATGAGGCTTCAAGTTCCTCTATCAGAGAAGAAAGAATAAGTCTCTCTGTCGTAACCGTATTTTTACGCCCGCCGCAGGCAGCCAGCACCATAATACAAAAAATAAAAATAAGAATAAACGCAACTATCTTTTTCAAAATAACACCCCGGCACTCTTTACAAAGTCGCATGACGATATCCCGAATTCAAAACGTAAAACCTTCTTCAAGCGATGCCTTAAGCAGGTTGAAAACAGCCTCACAATCATCAAGATCAACTGTTTCCACAGGAGAATGACAATAACGTTGAGGAATACTGATAGCACCGGTAACTACCCCGCTTTTAGAAGTATGGATAGCCATTGCGTCCGTCGCTCCGCGGGTCATGACTTCAGGCTGAACCGGAATATCGTGCTTTTCAGCTGTATCCAAAATAAAGTCCACCATTTGCTTATGACAATATATTCCCTCATCCATTATTTTGACAGCTGCCCCTTTACCAAGCGCAACACTCAGTTTAGGGCATTCAGGAACATCTCCCGTAAGCGTGACATCGACTGCGAGCGCATATTTAGGGACGATCTCATATGCGGCTGGCATCGCCCCGCGAGTCCCGACCTCTTCCTGCACACTGAAAACAAAATAAACCTTATTCCTCAATTTTGATTTATCAAGTTCTTTAAGGGTACGGATAAGAAGAGCAACTGATATCCGGTTGTCTAGGAATGCCGAACTCAAACGCCTTCCGTCATAGCTTTCAAAACATTCCGGAACAACCGCCGCAGCCGTTCCGACAGGAACAATCCGTAACGCTTCCTCCGCTGAACGGGCGCCTATGTCTATAAAGCAACTATCGCATTTCAAAATGGTTTCAGGCTTAGTTTTTTCTTCATAATATAAAACACCGTCAACCCCGTTCGTGAAACGAACATGTCGTCCGGCTATTATACGATAATCTTCCCATCCCAGATCCTGAAATCGTATAAACCCTTTTTCATCGGCGTAGTGGCAGATAAACCCAATCGTATCCGCATGCGCCGAAATCATGACTTTTTCCCCGGCACCTACAACCGCGACGAGATTTCCCATCACGTCAAAAAAACATTCATCGGAATATGCCTCGATCTCACTTCTTACATATTCCAGGAGTTTTTTCTCATTCCCAGACGGAGAAACAAACTCATTAAGCTTTTTTATTATATCAATAATCATTTTACCGCTCCTCCGGCTCAAATTTACAGTAAAACTTTCATAATATGCCCGAAATTTTTTCCGTAAGTGACCTCTCGCTTAAATAGTATATAGACATTTCACGAATTTATTTTCTCAAGAAGCCCGACCGCAAGCTTCTCCATAGCAAAAATATCAGCTTCACTTGCCAATGAGGCCCTCGAATGTAAATACCTCACGGGAACGGAAATAGTTAGAACATTAGAGGCTCCGCTTTCACGCTGCCATCTTGCAGCGTCTGTTCCCCCGGATACATAAGTCTTTATCTGAGTATTGATTCCCTTCTCTTCCGCACATTCAAAAGCAAGCGAAACAAGTTCGGGCTTGTACAGGGTACGGGAATCCGCAAACGATACTGCGACACCGTTGCCCAGTTCGCAAACCTTTTTATGCGCAGGAGAACCTCCGATATCGGCAGCAGTGGTACCTTCGAGCACTATAGCATAATCCGGTTTAATCGCGGCGCACGCTACGGCTGAACCCCTCAACCCGACCTCTTCCTGTACACAAAAGACGAAATACGCGTCGTATTCAAGTTCTTTTGAGATCATATCTATCATTACCGCGCATCCGGCTCGGTCGTCCAAAGCTTTTCCTTTGATATAATTCCCGACCCTGCCAAACTCTGTGTTAAAATAAGCATAATCGCCTTCAATAACATATTTCTCAGCATCTTTTTTATTTTTCGCACCTATATCTATAACCAGTTCCCGTTGTTCAGGTATATCGGAAAATTCCTTTTTCTTGATAAGATGTATCGGAGCGAGCCCTACAACACCGTCAAGCCATCTTTCTTTCTCTCTCGTTGCGCGTACACGAACAAATTTACCACAGGTCACGTTGGGTGAAACACCGTTTGAGAGAAAATGAAGACATCCGAAATCATCAATAGACGTTATGATATATCCGGTCTCATCCATATGCGCTTCAAACACCACTTTTTTTACCGAATGTTTTTTTCCGCGTCTGAAAGCGATTATATTGCCAAGCCTGTCAACGTTGCAAGAACAATACGGAGATATTTTTTTAAGAATAAATTCCCTTACCTCGTCCTCATCGCCGGATACCCCGTTAAGCCTGGAAAGTGTTTTCAACAAAAGTTCCAAAAGGCACCCTCCTTTATATAAGCTTTCATAAGGCGCGCCATATGCTCTATATCCCTGATATCGACTGTTTCGACCGGAGTATGCATATATCGGAGCGGCAAGGAAAGTCCGGAAGTCAATACTCCTGTACGTGTATAAGGGACAGTATCGCCATTTGTTCCGTCAGCGGTAAATTCCGCGTTTATAACATGCTTTATTTTTTTCTCATAGGCGATATCGACAAGTTTTCTCGTTATGCGTTTATCATAATAAGCATTACGCTCTATCACGACGCCTCCGCCGAGTTCCGCGAAAGGTCTGGTCGTAAGAGCTTGTTTGGCAAAAGTAACATCCGTAATCATCGCCTCATCAGGAGCAAGCCGGTAAGCACCGGTTTTAGCTCCCTGGCCTCCCGTCTCCTCTCGCGTAGAAAACAATATACAAACGGAGATATCAATCTTTCCTGCTAATATATCGCTTTTAAGCATTTCAACAGCCGTAAGTATCGCGTACACGCAGGCTTTATTGTCAAGAGCTCCGCCGCAGACCCTTCCATTCAAAAGTTTCGCGTATCCGGGAACAAACACAGCCCTGTCCCCGACACGGACATGTTTTTTCACCTCTTCACCGGGAAGTCCGAGATCAATATACATATCCTCGTATTCGGGGACTTTGCGTCCTCCGCCTTCTTTCATGATGTGCGGCGGGACAGAGCATATAATACCCGGAAGTCCGTTTATTGAAACCTCAGCGGAAAGCATAGTCCTGCGATCCGCGCCTCCCACACCGCAAACACGTATGAATCCGTCTTCCGTTATCTCTGTAACTATCAGACCTATCTCATCATAATGAGCCTCAAGCATAAGAGTATACGCGTTACGACCCGGTATCCGCGCCGTAACATTATTAAAAATATCAGTTTCTATACTCTCACAAACCTCAAGCGATTCAAGCTTTTTTACAAGAAAATCGGCGTAGGCGTCTTCCTCACCGCACGGCGAGGATATCCGAAGCATATCAAGAAGAGCTTTCACATCCGCCGTCATACGGATCAAACCACCTTTACAACCGAGATTATCATCGGCCTGCGTTTTGTCTGCTCAAATATAAATTTGGAAAGATCGTCGCGCAGTTTGTTTCTGACCTTGAACGCAAATTCTTCCGCGCCCTGCTGTGCCACGGTTTCGGCAATATTTCCAGCGATTTCACGCATTTCATATATCATATCTTCATTTTCTCTTATATAAACAAAGCCTCTTGAAATTATCTCCGGGTCACAAAGCAAAGAGCGGGAAACGGAATCTATAACCACACACGCGACTATCAATCCGTCCTGAGAAAGATGTATCCTGTCTTTAAGCACGATATTCCCTACATCGCCTATACCAAGACCGTCTATCATAGTTTTCCCGGACGGCACCGTGCCGACTATTGATATTTTTTTAGAATCGATCTCTATTATGTTCCCTATATCCGCGACAATAATATTCTGAGATTCCACTCCGACCTCCGCCGCTGTTCTGGCATTTATTCTCAGATGTCTGTATTCCCCGTGTACCGGGATGAAATATTTGGGTTTTACAAGAGAAATCAGCAGTTTTATTTCCTCTCTGCACGCATGTCCCGAAACGTGTACACCGAGGCTGTTATCATACACGACATCCGCACCCGATCGAAACAACTCGTTAACGACGCGCGCCACAAGTTTTTCATTCCCGGGTATAGCTGTTGAAGAAAGGACTACCAAATCATTTTCGTTTATCTCAACTGTTTTATGATCGGAATACGCCATTCTGTAAAGAGCGCTCATCGGCTCACCTTGGCTTCCCGTAGTAACAATACAGACTTTTTCCGGAGGGTACTTATTTACCCTGCTTATATCTATCAAAACATTATCCGGAATATTCATATATCCCAGCTGGTTTGCGACTTCTATAACTGTCTCCATGCTCCGTCCGCTCACGGCGACCTTTCTGTCATATGCTATAGAAGTGTTTATCGCCTGCTGAACACGATCGACGTTTGAAGCAAATGTAGCGATTATAATACGCTTATCCCTTGCAGAACGGAAAATATTGTCAAAAGTCGCCCCTACGCTTTTTTCACTCTGTGTAAATCCGGGTCTCTCGATATTAGTACTTTCGCACATCAGCGCGAGCACGCCTTTTTTGCCAAGTTCACCGAATCTCGCGAGATCCGCCATCTCACCCTGGATAGGAGAAACATCTATTTTAAAATCTCCCGAATGTATAAGAACCCCGCACGGCGTGTGGATGGCAAGAGCTGCGGCATCCGCTATAGAATGATTGACATGGATATATTCTACATTGAACGTCCCCATCTCAATACTTTGCCCCGACTCAACTTCTATGAGGTGAGCCTGACGATCAAGTCCGTGTTCTCTGAGTTTATTCTGTACTATACCGAGAGTAAGACGCGTACCGTAAATAGGCACGTTAATCTGCCGGAGCAGATACGGAACACCGCCTATATGATCTTCATGTCCGTGAGTAAGGAAAACAGCACGGAACCTGTCTGTATTTTTCACTATATATTGCATATCGGGTATTACATAATCAACACCCGGCATATCCTCATCAGGAAACGCAAGCCCGCAATCGACGGCTATTATATCTTTCCCACATTCGATAAGTGTCAGATTTTTACCTATCTCATTGAGACCGCCGAGCGGGATTATCCTTATCTTCTCTAATTTTTTCAAATTTTACCTCCACAATTTGCCCGGGCGGACAAAAACAGCCCGCCTTCAAATTTTATTATGTATATCTATGATAACGGTTTTCCGGCGGTTTCGCCCGCCGAAAAACCCGTAACCTTGATCTGTTTCCGCAAGTCCCGTAAAACAAGAAGAAGGGACACTTATATTATATAAATTATATCATTATTCTTTCTCATTGTCAACCATTTTAATTTTATTAACATAAAAATCACATATAGCATCCGCGGCCTCAGTGTTTCGGGCCTGAGCTATTACCTTAAATCCGTGAAGATCGTTTCTGGGTACTATCTGAACAGCCGCGTCACTGTCAATAAATTTAATACCCTCGACAAGCTCACGTTTTTTAGCCGGGATATTAAGAAGCCGTTTCATTATATTGCATTTCTCATCCGTACCAAATACTTCGCGCGTAACAACTGCGACGGACGGAAGGCGCTCGGAAAGCTCCTTAAAAGTCATTTTCTTTTTTGTAAGATAACGCAAAAGCACAGCCCCCGCGACATTCGGGTCACATATATCATAAAGTTTTCTTCTGTCCTCATCCTCCAAAGTTATACGGATAACCTCAAACCCGTTATCTTTCGCGATTTTCTCTGCGGTTGAAGGGTATGAATAAGGAATATACACCCGGCCGTAGGTTTTGCCGAAAACATAACACAAAGCGTTCATCACCGTTTCCGGCGCATATTCGTCGACACCGACCTCATCACCGATATAAACACGTTCCGAATACTCACCGGGGTCGGTTATAAACATATTTGTAAAGAAATCCGGACCGTAGACAAAAAACGGAACATTACCTATTCCCATAAGATGCTTTTTCAGTTTATCTTCATAAATCGGCATATAACCTGAAATCACCCTATACTCGCCGCATGCCGATGTCTCTGGCTGAACGCTTAAATTTTTTTCAAGATTTTTTATTTTTGTCTGTGAGGAAGGCAGACCGTCGTTTTCAATAAAATATATCCTGTCGCACCCTATATAAACTCCTCCGTCAAAATCTCCTTTACGTACTATATACGAAAACACGTTTTTATCACATTCACCGAAATCTGTAAGCGATGCACCTTCGCTCAATATCCCGCTTGAAAGCGCCTGTCTGCGAAAAAGACTTTCACTTTCTTCTCCCCCCATACATAGGTTTTTACCCGCCGTAACGCTCATAGACCTCCCCAACCGTATGAACGCTTCCGGAGACTGGGCAACTTCGTAAATATCGTATTCCTTCCCTGTATGTGTCACCATCCCGCTTACCATATCGCCCGCGGGAATAATATTTTTCGGATATATTCTTGACCTTGCGGCAATCACACAGTTATCCCCTACTATACAATCCGAACCCAGCACACTGTAATCACCGACACTGACGTCTTTGCCTATTTGCGCACCCTGACATATTATCGCATTTTTTATAAAAGAACCTTCCCCCACAGACACCCCGTCAAGCAAAACACTTTTCTCAACGTGCGCTCCGGATTTTATCGTTACGTTATCTCCCACAGAAGTATACGCTCCTATCGAAGCGCCTTTGGCAATAACGTTTTTACCTACATAACATGGTCTTGTCAAACTTGCGCCTCTTATCCTTTTCGTTACCGGATACGGAATACGCACCTTCCCGGCAAGAACATCATGATTACATTGCAGATACGCATCAAGTGACCCGATATCGCACCAATATCCTCCGGCACGGAATCCGTGGATCTTGTATCCTGTTTTCATCAAAAGAGGAAACACATCTTTTGAAAAATCCGTTTTTTTATCTTTTTCAATAAAATTGAATATTTCATTAGATAAAATATATACGCCCGTATTCACGGTTCCGGAGTACGCGCGTTCCCATGCGGGTTTTTCGATAAACCGTGTGATAACTCCGTCCGCGTCAGTAACGCATACACCGTATTCAAGCGGGTTGCTGACCTCAGAAAGGATAAGAGTGGCAATACCGCCGTGGGACTTGTGATATGCCGCAGCGGCTCTCAGATCAAAATCACATATACAATCTCCGCTTATTACAATAAATGTCTGTCCGGCAAAATTTTCGCATTGCTTTACGCTTCCCGCCGTACCTAAAGGCGTTTTTTCTTCAAAAATACGTACATTTTCATCCGTAAGCAGCTTTACCATGGTTTCTTTTTTATACAACACGGTAGCGGCTATCTCATCAATTTCATGAAAACGCAGCAAATCTATTATATGCTGTATACACGGTTTGCCCGCCACGGGAGCAAGAGGTTTTGGGATATCTCCTGTCAAAGGTCTGAGACGAGATCCTTCTCCACCCGCCATAATAATTGCGTTCACCCTGATCAACTCCGTTAAAAATATCTGTAAAAACAGTATAACCCGAAAAAAACGTTTTACACATATTTCTGTTGACTTTTCAAGGCGTTTATGATAAAATTATGATAGGTGATAACAATGGTCAATTTCAATAACGATTGGGATGGGATACTTCAGGACGAGTTTGAGAAACCGTATTATAAAGCGCTTCGCGAATTCCTTAAAAAAGAATACAAGACGCAAACGATCTTCCCTGATATGTATGATATTTTCAACGCGCTCAAAGCTACGCCGTACGGCAATGTAAAAGCCGTTATAATCGGACAGGATCCGTACCACGGCCCGGGGCAGGCTCACGGTATGTGTTTTTCAGTAAGAAAAGGGATACCCAAGCCCCCCTCGCTCGTAAATATATTCAAAGAACTGGAAAACGACCTCGGTATAAAAGAACCCGATGACGGGTTTTTGGAACCGTGGGCAAAACAGGGAGTTTTACTGCTCAACTCCGTACTTACCGTCCGTAAAGGGATGGCAAACAGTCACGCGGGCAAAGGCTGGGAAATATTTACAGATACAGTCATACAGAAAATCAACGACAAAAACTCCCCGGTTGTCTTTTTACTGTGGGGAGCGTATGCGCGCGAAAAAGCGAAAATAGTCACAAACAAAAAACATCTTTTACTCACAGCGGCACACCCCAGCCCTCTTTCGGCATATAACGGATTTTTCGGATGCAGACATTTTTCAAAAGCAAACACATTTTTAACTGAAAACGGGATTTCCGAAATAAACTGGGATATCAGATAGAAGCAACCTATAATACTGTTATAAATCATGTAACAGCAACTGATGAAAAGAAACGCCGTAAGAAAAGGACTGCCGACATGAAAAAATTTATACTGATCCTCATATTGATTTTGGCAATAGCGATACCAAGCGGATGCTCAAAAAACAGTCTTCCATCCGAAAAAACACAAACCGCCGAATTTTTCGCGCTCGACACATACTGTTCCGTAACCGTATACGGCGAAAATGAAACTGACTTCAAAAAAATCTCAGAAGATTCAGTCGCGAAAGCACAGACTTTACTGACGTCATCCGCAGAAAACAATCTTTATATTGCCGATATCAAAAATCAAACTCTTAACCTTTCCGGGGACGCGACCGATGTTTTAGTGAAAGCTTTTGAAATATATGATATATCGGACGGAGCTTTTGATATAACGATCGCACCCTTGACCAAGCTTTGGGATATCGCAAACCGTACCGAACCTCCGTCAGAGTCGGAAATATTATTTGCTAAAAGTTTTTGCGGTAAAGATAAAATAACTTTCAGTGAAGATCTACGCACCGTCATATTTTTACAGGCCGGATCCGGTATCGACATTGGAGCGGTCTGCAAAGGATATGCCGGTGACACAATCGCGAAAGCCCTTACGGAAGCGGGATACACCGCCGGTAATATTAATTTGGGTGGAAACGTAACAGTCTTCGGGGAAAAGCAGAACGATAAACCATTTGTAATCGGGATCAAAGATCCCCTGTCAGAAAGAAATGATTCGATCGTCGGGACTCTTGTAGTTACAGACTGTTCCGTTGTGACATCAGGCGCGTATGAAAGATTTTTCACATATGAAGGGAAACGTTACCACCACATAATCGACCCTGCAACCGGCTCTCCTGCCGTAAACGATTTTTTGAGCGTGACTGTAATAGCGGAAAACGGGATTTACGCTGACGCGCTGAGCACCGCTATCTTTGCGGCAGGTCCTGAAAAAGCGGGACAACTTATACAATCCGCCACCGAAAAAGGATATATGACCGGAGCTGTTCTAATAAACAACGAAAGATCCGTATCGGTCATCGGAGACCTTGACTTTACCGTTACGAACAACGATTATCATGAAAATTAAGATATGCGATATTATTCTTATCGTTTGCCTGACACTGCTTTGTTTCATACCTTTGTTTTTTACCGGAAGCACGGGCAAATACGCGACAATAACAGTTGACGGAAAAACGAAAGCGATCCTACCGCTCGACACAGATACCTCCATGCAGATAGATGACATAGGTACAGTCGTAATAAGCAAAGGTAAGATCCGTTTTGAAAACGCTTCATGCCCCGACAAGAGCTGTGAAAAAACTGGAGAAATATATAAAGAAGGTCAAAGCATAATCTGTCTGCCCAACAGAATTGTTATAAAAATTGACGGAGAAAGCGGGGTGGACGCGATTGCGCAATAGCAAAACATATAAAACCGCGTTTTTTTCTCTTCTTCTCGCGGCCGCGCTGATACTCTCATATCTGGAATCCCTTTTAAGCGGCTTTATTCCCGTTCCTGGAGTAAAAATAGGCATATCCAACATTGCGACAGTGTATGTTTTATACGAATACGGGTTTCCTCAGGCCCTTGGCTTCGGGGTATTGAAGGCGCTTCTTGCGTCAGCTTTTACCGGAAGGGTTTCCTCAGTTGCGTTTTCGCTTACCGGGATCGTATTATCTGTACTCGTAATGGCTCTGCTGAAAAAAACAGGAAAATTTTCTCTTTTAGGTGTAAACGTATCAGGAGCCATATTCCATATCGCGGGGCAAATATCCGCAGCATCCGTTATTTTACAGACAAAAGGAGTATGGCTGTTTTTACCATGGCTCGCAATTATCGCCGTCTGTTGCGGGATCATAACATATATCATACTTCGCAGACTGTTTACTATCACCGCAAAAATAAATAATAAAAACACTATGCCGCCCGAAAAAAAGAATACAGAATAATTTACACTTTATCACCGAAAAAAACATATAAGATACATGATAAATAAAAATAACAAATAAACACAAATGTCCTGATCTCGGTCCAACCCCGTGATCAGGACATTTTTTACAACTCCGATTTTATAAAAACATCCAACTATATTTTTCATATTTTTTATAAACAATACAACTGATATAACTTCATCGCCGCGCAAAAAAACATCTCCTGTACAAAACGATGATCTACTCAATAATCAGACATTCCGACGCGACAACAGTCCCATTTTCAAAATATACTCTCGGGACTCTTTTACCTATAAGACAGGCCACCTCATAGTTTATTGTCGACATCCTCTCCGCTATCTCCTCAATTGTTATCTCGTCGTCCCCGTCGCAGCCGATAAGAGTCACCGTTGTCCCGGTTTTTACGTCATCAATCTCTGTAACGTCAACCACAGTCTGATCCATACAGACACGACCCAGTATTTTCGCGCGTTGTCCGTTTATCAACACTTCGCCTCCGTTTGAGAGCATCCGTGAAAATCCGTCCGCGTACCCGACAGTGATTGTAGCCACCGTCATTTCCTTTTCTGCTTTAAACGTACGCCCGTAACTGACAGTAGTACCCGCCTCGATACGGTGTGTCTGTGCAACGACTGTCCTGAAGGAAAGAGCAGGCTCAAGTCCTATATGCTCAGTAGATTTATCCGGATAAAGTCCGTAAATAATAATACCCGGTCTGACAAGATCAAGATGCATCGACGGATAGTTTATGACCGCCGCACTATTGCACACATGACGATACCGGAACTCAATTCCGGACTCTGAAAGCTCATTCATAACAGACAAAAACCGTGAAAACTGCTCTTCCGTAAAATCCGAAGACAAATCATCGGAAACAGCGAAATGCGTAAATATACCTTCAAAAACAATTTTTGATGAAAAATCAACAACTGTCTTAATAATCTCATTTTTTTCGGACGGCTCATAACCGAGTCTTGTCATACCCGTATCGATTTTTATATGCGAAAAAAGTGTCCCGGAAATTATATTATCATAAAGATTCTTCGCGTAATCGTATGAAAAAACAGTCTGTGTCAGCTTGTTATCGACAAGCGTCTGGGCGTTTTCCGCGGGAGTATAACCGAGAATAAGTATATCACTTTCTATTCCGTGGCTACGCAACTGGAGAGCCTCATGAAGGGACGATACCGCGAAATATTTAACTGTTTTATCTAACGCACGTGACACCGTGACCGCGCCGTGACCGTATGCGTCAGCCTTCACAACGCCGATCAGATCACATCCGGCAGGGAGAAGAGATTTAATAACAGAAGTGTTTTTACGTATTTTATCAATATCAATCTCCGCGCGCGTACGGTGCGAATATGTAATAAAATCCTTGATATTATCGGTCATATCAGGCATCATGTCCATCCTTTTTCAAATTATTCAAAAACGATGTTTTCTCCGAGCCAGGTCAAAGACCTCGGCTCAAAGCTTTTTTTATCTAATTTAAGAGTAAAAGGATAATACCACGTCCCGGTTATCACAAAAAAATCCCCTGTTCTTTCGGTTTCCGTATCCGTCTCACCCATAAAAATTTTATATAACAACTCGGAAACACGCAAAACAGACGCGCCGGGGAAAAGCTTTCCTTTCAATCCGCAAAAATCGGCAACACCGCCGCTTACTGTTATCTTTTCACCGCACCACATATCGTCAAGACGAGTAATCTCCAGTGAATCGGGAGTTATAACATACCGATAGTTATCACTTACCGCTTCATAGCGATATCCCGTATTACCTATTCTGTCAGGTGCCGTACGCGAACACGCTGAAAGCAAAGGAAGAAACAAAACAATAAAAACAAACGCAGTTTTAGCAATACGTTGTTTATTTTTGAGTCTCCGGGTTCTTTCTGTCATCATATATAAGATTACCTATTTCAACGCACAAATCATGAGGCAGAAGCGCGCTTTGGGTAAAGCCGGAACTTTCAGACGCTTTACCGTGAAGCCACACGGCAAGACAGGCTGCGTCATACGGGGCATAACCCTGAGCCAAAAGCCCCCCTAAAAGGCCCGCAAGAACATCCCCGCTTCCGCCTTTCGCAAGCCCCGAATTCCCGGTACCGTTCACATATATTTTTCCGTCAGCCGCCGCAACGACAGTGCGATGCCCTTTCAAAACAAGTGTCAAACCGTATTTCACGGCAAACTCCCGCGCGGATTCTTCACGCTCGGCATCCGTTTCCGGCACAAACCGGGAAACATCCCCTTCTGAGCCGCCGTTCAGAAGCCTGGCGAATTCCAACGGGTGTGGAGTCAGAACAAGTTTTTCATTACCGCCCTGTTCAAGTATATTCATATGCGACGCAAGATATGTGATTGCGTCAGCATCGACGACAGTCGGAAGATTTCTTTTTTTAAGTTTTTTAAGCACAGCGGCACGGCGGACTGTCAGTCCGCATCCCACGACAACAGCTGTCGGGTTTTTCGCTCTGTTAAAAACCGGTTCGCACAAATGAGCCTGCACGATTCTCCGGACATATGGCGAAAGTGGCATATAAACAAGCCCTACTCCCGATCTAAGCGCGGCGCTCGCGCATAATACAGCCGCGCCGGTCATTTTCCTGCTGCCGCAAAAAAGTTCTACGGAACCAAATGTCCCTTTATGAGAATTCTGAGGTCTCGGTCTGATAAGGCTGTAAGGATATGATAAATTTTCGGTAATCATACGTTTTTTGCCGGAAGCTATGCATACAGCAGCCGCGATATTACCGGAATGGGTTATCGAAACATCCAGATTATAGCCTGAGGCAATCTCAGCTATTTTTCCGAGAAGATTCACATAAGGTCTTCCTGAAGGTCCCCTTAGGACCTCGACACATGCAAATAAACCCGGTGCCGGAAACAGCTTTATCCCCAACGCATCTGCGAGGGCTTTAAGGACCGCTTCTTTTACACAAAAATTCGCGGCCGCGGTCTTCGCGGCATCCCCCTTTTTCTCGAATAAAGCTTTTTCGGCAGCGGTAAAGACTCTGCTTTCCGCAATTTTCTCACATCGGGATATCTCTTCCGCGTCTATCCCGACAAAAAAAACATCGCAGCTCATGCCGAAAGATTCTTTGTATATTTTTTCATATCATCCAATATCCTCTGATCAGGCTCGAAAATCACAAGAGTATTTCCTTTTGAAGGATGTCGCATAACCGCATAATACACCGTTGCGTCAGTATATGAGGTGACATTTACGACAGTATCGAACTGCATTCCCTTCAAAGCCGAACGTGCGTGATCGTCATATATCCCGAAACGGCTGAAAGTTTTTGAACTTATGCTTATCATTCTTTTGCGTACAGCTTTGTTCATTATTTTATCGATATCAATATCTCCGTTAAGATACGTATACTCATATTCCAGATCAAACTGCATATAAACCCTGTAGCCTATATAAAGCGCGGCGCCGGTTATCGCAACACTTATCAGGGCAGATAAAAAAGGCCCCGTCACAGTCATCAGCCAAACACGCAGCCATATCAAAGCCGCTGCCGCAACACACAAAGTTATTATCAGGAACAAAATCTGAAAAAAAGTATCCTGAGGACGTTTTCTGCGCTTGTACAGCTGTTCGTAATATACGTCTGCCATTTTCCCAAAAATCCTTTCCGAAAAAATCAGTTTTCGAGATAGTTTTTGATCAGCGCCTGTAAAAGCTCATCACGGTCGATCTTTCGAATGAGAGTTCTCGCGTTTTTATAGCTTGTAATATATCCGGGGTCTTCTGAAAGGATATATCCTACTATCTGGTTTATCGGATCATAGCCGCCTTTTTCAACAAGCGCGTCATACACTTCAAGCAGAATTTTCTTCATCTCTGCCTGTTTCGCGTCTTTGATATTGAACTGCATGGTACTTCCGTTGTCAAAATTACGATCCCGGTCGCTCATTGTTGTTTCCTCCTCATGATTTTTTCGTATTTACGTCAAGCTCTCAAAACTATTCCGTGCGCCTCAAGTCCCTTTATAACCTTGCCCATAATCCTGTCTATATCTTCATCACTGAGTGTGGACTCACTGCTGCGCAGTTTAAGAGAATAAGCAATGCTCTTATATCCGTCAGCGACCTGTTCGCCTGTATAAACATCAAAAACGGTTATACTTTCAAGATATTTCCCGGCAAGATCCTTTATATACCCCTCAACAACACCGGAATAAACATCCTCGGCACATACAAGAGCAAGGTCACGCTCAACTGAGGGATATTTAGGGACCGCAACAAACTCTCTGTCCGGTTTCGCAGCCGAATACAACTCGTTCATATATAACTCAGCGGTATATACAGGAACCGATATGTCGTAATTTTTCTGGACAAGAGGATGTATCTGTCCGAAAACGCCGACACAAGCACCGTTTACAACAACCGAGGCTACTCTTCCCGGATGATAACTTTCCGTACCTGAATCAGGCAAAACATATTCAGCCTTATCAATATTCATTCTTTCAAGAAATTCCTCAATAATTCCCTTGACATCAAAGAAATCACAGTCTCCGTACATGCCAACGGTCATCACTTTCCGTTCATCCGGCAAAGAGCCCTCGCCCGTAGGTATATACACAGTAGCATTTTCATACATCTTGATACTTGCGGCGCGGTGAGCATAATTATAAGAAAGAACGTCCATCATCGATACGAGCGCTGTCGTACGCATTATAGAAGTATCCTCACCTAAAGGGTTCTTTATCCTCATAGCGTTACGCAAGATGCTGTCTTCCGGGATAAGAAGTTTATCAAAACCTTTAGGACTGACAAAAGAAAATGTGACTGCTTCCGTAAGCCCGCACGCACGAAGGATCTGCCCGGCTTTTTTTTCAAAAATCTGCCTACTGCTCAATCCTCCTGTCTGAATCTCCGCGCGGAAGTTTTTGCTCGGAATATTGTCAAAGCCATAAAAACGTGCGATTTCCTCCGAGATATCATATATGTTTTCAATGTCGCTCCTGAACGACGGGACAGTTATATCACCACCGAAAACCGTAAAGCCCAACCGTTCCAATATCTCTGACATCTCATTTTCCGACAGTGAAATATCCAGATACTTATTTATCCATCCGCAATCAAGCATTACATGGCGCAAAGTTTTATCACTGCCATCGAAATTAACGAATTTTTTCGAAACCTTCCCGCAAC
>CALWNV010000030.1 GCA_944382895.1 uncultured Clostridia bacterium
CTCTGACGCGTGCTACGGATTTTTTTCTTCTGCCTGTGCCGTAAAAATACGGTTTTTTGGAAGTATACATTATTCCGATCCTCCTTAATCAATATTATATATTTCGGGTTTCTGAGCCTGATGATTATGCTCAGAGCCCTTATATATACGAAGTCTTCTCATTGCGTTGCGTCCGAGTACATTATTGGGTATCATACCCTTGACTGCCAGTTCAAATGCGAACTCAGGATTTTTTTGCATAAGCGTGGAATATTTTACCTCTTTAAGACCGCCTACCCAGCCTGTATGGTGACGATACATTTTTTGATTAAGTTTGTTGCCTGTCAATACCGCCTTATCCGCGTTTATCACTATCACGAAATCTCCGCAATCGACATGCGGTGTATAAATCGCCTTTGTCTTTCCTCTCAAAAGCTTCGCAACTTCCGTCGCAACTCTGCCCATAGGCTTGCCGGCAGCGTCAACAACATACCATTTACGCTCAATATTGGACGCGTTAGCCATAAATGTAGCCATGTTAAAATAACCTCCGTATATATTATATTATATTTTTTTTCATTATTGCTGTGTAAACTACCTGATCACAACAGCTTTACTATTATATCACAAGCCTTTTTATTTGTCAAGTACAAATTTCCGTTTTATATGGTTTTGATATTTCAACCTTTATTTTTCTTTGTTTTTCTTCGTTTTACTCCGTTTTACTCATTTCAAAAATTATTTTTTCACAATAAGTTCATTTATTAAGCCCTTATCCGGCGAAACTATCGCGGTTTTATAATTTTCATATATAACTTTCCCGGGCCGTGAACCTGAAGGCTTCTTTACGTTTTTTATCTGTGTATAATCTACCTCAACGTTTTTGCTGTCTTTGATTTTTGAGTTGCTTGCAGCTATTATCGCGGCTTCTGTCAAAGCCCTGTCTGACGGGATTCTTCCATTGCAGACAAGGACGACATGACTTCCGGGATAATTTTTTACATGAAACCAAATATCCTGTTTTTGAGCCATTTTAAGCGTTAAAATGTCATTTTGAAGGTTATTTTTACCTGAAAACGCAGTAAAACCATCGCTTAAAAGATATTTAGAAGGCTCGTTATCACACTTTTCCTTATAATATTTATAAGTGGTTTTTATATAACCGCCCAAAACAAGTTCTTGGCGTATCTGGGAAATATCAGCGGAGTTTTCCGCCGAATCGACCGAGACCAGAACACTTTCAAGATATTCAAGTTCAGCTTGTGCCACGGGTATCTGTTCGGAAAGGACTTTTTTTGCGGTAACGGATTTTTTGTAAAGCTTATAATATTTTTGAGCATTTTCCGCCGGAGTCAAACGCTTATCCAATTCAATTTGCGTAAGCTCACCGTTTGCATAATAGTCGGGGAGCAAGACTTTGCCGTCACCTTTTTTTATCATATATATACTGCCTGTAATTATATCGCCCAATTTTTTATATTGTTCGGCTTTTTCGCACTCACTCAATTCAGAAAGCTGTGCATTTATTTTTCGAGATAATCTGGAAATATGAGTGTTGAGGATTTTGGTCACATCAGCCGCGCTGTGTTTAAGATGCTCCTTTTGGCGACGTTCATTGTAAAATGCATCTATCGCTTCTGAAGCTGTAGCATAATATTTTTTTTCAGCTAAGCCTGAATATTGATTTATATCAAAACAATAGAATTCAACAGGTTTTTCTGCAAACAAAACACAAAAGACAAACTTTCCAGATGTTATATCCCTGTAAAGTTCCTGCAGCCTAATATTCAACTTATCGTTATCACAGAAACGACAATCAACATTTCCGGTCAGGCCATAAGAAATCTCTCTTGAAAGCAGCGGTGAAAACCCAGTAAAGGATAAAGTCAAAAATTTGTCAAGAGAATCATCCCCGGCAAAAGAAATATGAACGTCCTCTGAAAGATCCGCCTTGTTTTGAGAAGGAGGGAATTTATATTTAAGCCCGGGGAACAATTGACGTTTTTCCGAAACAGAAAAATCCACCGGACGAAGTGCGTCAATAATTTTGTTTTCGTCATCGGTCAAAACAAGGTTGCTCCATTTCCCCATGATTTCCAGAATAAGATGTTTCCGAACCATTTCACGCATTTCCGTATAACATTCAAAAGTAAAAATTAAAACACGTTCAAATCCAGGCTGTGAAATATCAACAATTCTTGAACCGCAAAGATGTTTTCGCAAAAGCATACAAAAATTCGGCGGCACAGCAGGATTTTCAAACTGTGCAGCCGTTAAGCAAGCCCGAGGCGCCGACGGATTCGCGGACAATAAAAGACGTTTATTCCTTTCCTTCGATCCCGGTATATGTAAATGCAGCACAATGTCGTCTTTTTCCGGCTGTGTTACTTTCTCAATTTTCCCGCCAGGCAATATATTGTTAAATTCACGACAAAGCGCATATGTCATTATTCCGTCAAAAGCCATATCAAATACCTTTTAATTAATATCAAATACATTTAACTATATCCATGTGTTCCGAAACAAGAAACTCCGTTTCAGTAAATTTCTTTTCGAACAAATCTTTTAACATATATATAGCAGGGTTTTCAGTAGTAAAATGCCCAGCGTCTATAAGATTCAAACCAAGCTCGGATGCAAAAAGAAATTCATGATATTTTGCCTCTCCTGTCAAAAGTGTATCAGCACCGGCTTTTTTAGCGAGAGTAATAAAATCGCCGCCTGCCCCACCGACAACAGCGACTTTATATACGAAACCTGATCCTTTTGAATATCGAACAACTCCGGAATTGAAAATATGCTTTATAGATTCAGCATATTCTTTGATTGCATACTTCCGACAAAGAACTCCTATGCGACCGAAAGCAAGACCATCGTCATCTGCGAGAACGGAAATATTCCCATAAAGACCTGCCTTTTCGGCAAAAACAGTATTCACTCCCGGATTACTGACATCGAGATTGGTATGTGCGCAAATTGCGGCAATCCCGTACTTTGCCAGTAAATACGTAGGTGATGACGGCTCAAGGGTTTTTAAGGGCGTAAATATAACAGGGTGGTGCGAAACAATAAGTTCCGCACCTTTTTCATATGCTTCAACAACAACATCCGTAGTAATATCAAGTGAAAGCAACACTTTCTTTACAACCGCGTCCGGACTGCCGACAAGGAACCCTGAATTATCCCACTCGCTTACACATGCAAACGAGGCAAAAGAATCCAAATATCCGTAAATATCTCCTGCAGTCATATTTTCTTTTCATCCTCTAAATAACTCTCTAAATCCTTGAATACTGCCGTCTCATAACGAAGTTCTTCTTCTTTAGTAAGCCGAGAGGTCCTCATTCCTCTGATTTTTTCCCTTTGAAGACGATAAATCTTTTCTATAAAATTCAGACTGACCTCATCATGCTTTTCACGAAGAGGCTTTGAAGCATAAATATCTATCCTGTCATAGTCTTGGCTTCCGCTTTCCGCAATGATAACCGAATAATATCGATGCTCCATCTCCTTAACAATTCTTTCGTCGACAATATGAAAATCATTTTCATATAAATAGCGTCTAAGTTTTTCAATTGAAGTCATAGGCTGTAATATAAGTTTTGCTTTACGCTTCCCGTATCCGCGAGACAGAATGTCTGAAATAAGTTCTCCGCCCATCCCGGCAATAACAATAGTATCGCAATGTTCAGGAACCCCGTCGAGTCCGTTACATTTCATCAAAGTTATTTTATCACTTTCTTCCCCGAGTTTTTTCCGTATGAAAGAACGCGCCCTGTCGATTGGACCATCACCGATATCACAGGCATATACTTCTTTACAAATATCATTCTCCACAAGATATATCGGTAAAAGCGCATGATCGGTACCTATATCGGCGACCACACTTCCCGGAGAAATATTTTCCGCCAAGGCTTTAAGCCTGGGTGAAAGTTTTACGGCGACCACAACAATAGCTCTCCTTTATGCAAGTTTTTTCTTGAGAGCCTCAACAAGCTCATCGGGGTTTATATCATGAACGGCACAAGCTTCCTCAATGGTTTCGCCTCTTGCGCAAGCACAACCGAGACAATGCATACCGTACTCCATAAAAACCTCAGCGGCATCCCCGTTTATATCCAGAATATCGCTTATGATCGTTTCTTTCGTTATTTCCATGTTTTTTTTCTCCTCTCTACTGCTTTTGATTTAATTAATATTTATAAAAAACGCGCTAAATAATTTTACAGGCTGGCGGCAGCGATAGATTGTCCTACACGTCTGCTGTTTTCATCAGGGATATGAAGCTTAATTTTGGAAAACAGATCCGGGAACTCTTCTCTCAGAACACGATTAGCATTCTCAAGAATGACAACGCCACCATCACCGGAAGTTACACGCCCCAAAATAAGAACGTGTTTTATTTCGTAAAACATCGAATAAAAAGCTATCGCATACGCAAAATACACGCCTATCGTCTCATAAATCTTCCGGGCAGCTTCACTGCCCTCTTTCATCAGTCCTTGAACTACTTTCAGTTTTTCTGCCGGAGTCAGACTTTCATCAAGATCGATCCCTGCCATAGGCGCAAGTTTTATAACAGCATCCTGAGAAAAATATTTTACACCGCAACCATAATCTCCGGACCACTCGTCCACCATTGCGCTCTCATTAAAATCAACAGGTACAAAAGCAAGCTCATTAAGTCTGCCGGTTATATTTCCGCCTTTATCCACATAACCGCCAGCTTCACTCGTGCCCATCGCAATGCCCAGAACATCCCCATCGTTAAGCTCCATCGAACCAGCAAGCGCCGTTACGTCACCGTCGTTCGCAACATTTATCGGAACACCGCCGAGTTCTTTTGCAACATCAAGATAAATGTTTTTTACATGCTTATCAAAGTCTTCTTTGGATACTTTGATAAATAAAGATCCAACCATCATACGATTATCTATAACTACACCGGCAGTACTTACACCTATTTTATCAACTTTCGGTAAATGTGATGCGGCCGTCTTCATCGCATCAAGAATTCCTGCGTAATGGTACGAGGGATCCGAATTCTTCTTTGGATGCCATACGACTTCTTCGGAAAACACAGGTTTTCCGTCTATCACGGCAGAAACCTTACGATCAGAGCCTCCGGCATCAAATCCGATACAATTCCCATTAAGCATACGGCCCACAGCTTCGCTCTTCTCATATGCAGCAGGAACCTTATCATAAGGTACGATCTCAACAGTAAACTGCTTTTCATAAACAGTTGACATAAAATCTGCATCAAACGCCCTAATCCCTTTTTCCGTATACGCGACTTTAAGTCTGTTCCCTACTATATCAGATCCTCCGACTATTATTTTATATCCTCCATGCACCCACAAAAGAGCCTTTGTCATTCTTTCTGCAATCTTGAAATTTTCTTCATCATGACCCGTATCGTCTTTGAAAATTTCCATGTCTATCCGAGATATCTGACCTTTATTACGTTCTATCGCAATCGCTATTTTCTGACCACCGACTTTATTTACATTCTCCTCAAATCCACGGAAAACAGTAATCATCGGGTTAAAGCCCTTATCCAATATTCCCTTCATTATTATCCACATCCACCCGTTATTTTGTAATAGTAATTTTTTTAAGACCGCGCGGTGCATCAGGGTTTCTTCCCTTTACCGCAGCAAGGTTACACGCAAACAACTGACCAAACACCGCAAACGAGAACATATCAATAAAATCATTCCCTCCGGATGCGGGTATCTTGAACGAAACATCGCCGAGAGACAGTAAATCATCATCTGCGGAAATCACTAAAACATCAGCCCCTACGGCTTTAAGCTTTTCTATCATTTCAACGGTGTCTTTACGTGTTTCCTTTCCGCTGCCTGCGTAGACGAAAACAGGCGTTCCATCATCTACCATTGCAAAAGGGCCATGATGAAAATCAGAAACAGGATATGCTTTCGCCCTTACATAATTTGTTTCCTGAACTTTCAAAGCAGCCTCAAGGGCCATCGGATAGGTTATTCCGCGTGAAAGGATGAAACAATCAGTCATGAAACGAGCTCTGGTCGCAAGAGCTTTGACCTTTTCGTTATCATCCAAAACTTTACGGATTTTTTCAGGCACTTCAGCCAACATTTTGACCATATCGTCACGACCGGCCCACATAAGCGCCAGATACGCCATGATATAAAGCTGAGTTCCGAAAGTTTTTGTTGCGGCAACAGAGCTTTCAAGCCCTGCATTGCAGAAAAGATGATAATCAGCGCATTTTGCCAAAGGAGATGTTTCATCATTGGTCACCGTGCAGGTAAGTGCTCCGTTTTTCTTTGCCTGCTCCATAACAGCAAGAACATCGGCAGCTTTGCCTGACTGTGAAATACCGATTACAAGCATATTATCATAATTGATATTACCGCCGTATAAAGTAACGGCTGAGGGAGCCGAAAGCCCGACAGGAACACCGACATAACTTTCAATAAGATATTTTCCGTATATACCCGCATGATCAGATGTACCCCGCGCAGCGATAACAACGTTTACAATCCCTTTGTTTCTGATATCAGAAACAAGCTTATTTAATGTTTCCCTATTATATGAAAAACAGTTTTTCAAAGCTTCAGGCTGCTCAAAAATTTCTTTTTCCATCAGTGTCATAAAACATATCTCCAATCAAAATTTATTTTATATATCAGGTGTATCCGTACCGTCATCAGGCTTAACGCCAGTATTGGGATCATCAACTACAGGAGGCGGTATATCCACTTCACCGTCATCAGTATCTTCCTCCGGGATATCCGGGACAGGAGTATTTGAGGAACCGGTATAAACATGAGGTGTTGCCGAAGGGGTATGTGCCGTACAGAGAGTATTGGCATACGCCTGTTTTGAATAATACGGTATTCCGGGATACTCACCGCTGTCAAGCATGTTCATATAAACGGGAAGAACACTGTCATTATATAAAACAAGAGTCTGTGGGAGTCTCGGGCAGATATATTCGGCATCCTTCACCTTAACAGTAATGGGAAAAGATCTCAACCCTCCGACAGGCTCCACAAAAACCTCAAGATGCGCTGACGGACAGTTTTCATGCGCAATTTTCCCCGAAGTATCACAAACATAGAGAGCGTGATGGGCAGTACATTGCTGAGTAGGCTGTGTACCTTCTTTGAAATAACCTGTCTTAACGGGATTTCCGTTTTGAGCAGAAGGACAGTATTCATTAGGAAGCATTCCGCTGACAGAACAATACGAACTTTTTACAATGCCGTCAGGCTGACTAAATTCACCGGAAGTATAGCCCTTTTTCTGATGGATAAGGGTCATAACTTTGCCCCATAAGCGGGTCTGATACGATACGACTGAATCAGTTTCATGATTTTTATCATATCCCCACCATATACCTCCGAGATAATAAGGAGTATATCCAATGAACCAGCGATCATAAAAATTGCTTGTAGTTCCTGTTTTCCCTGCGGTTTCAACGCCTTCAACTTTGGCCGCGCGGCCGTTTGAAGAAATTCTGATCACTTCTTGTAGGATATCCGTCATTATAAATGTAGTTTGCTCTGAAAAAACAACTCTTTTATTGACAGGATTATCCAGTATTGTTTCTCCCTTATAATTTACAACACGTGAATAACAACGAGGCTCCGTATACACCCCTCCGTTAGCATACGCAGTATACGCGCCAGTGAGTTCCTGAACCGTAACACCGTAGGTCAGAGAACCAACGGATAGAGGAGCTATCTGTCTGTCTTCCTCAACAAGGCTTTCAAGTCCGAGCATTGTTTTTGCGAAATCATAAGCAGTATCTATACCGACCATTTCCAAAACACGTGCAGAAGGCGCGTTCAATGAGTATGAGAGAGCTTTATATACATCTACTATCCCCGTATATGTTCTGTCAAAATTCAAGGGCCAGGGGTTTGAGCCGTATAACTGCACAGGGAAATCATCTATAGGTGTTCCGGCGGTTATTATATCGTTTTCAAGAGCATAACCATACACAGAAATAGGTTTAATGGCGGATCCTGGTTGTTTAGGCGACTGCGTAACACGATTAAGACCCAGTTTTCCTTCTTTTTCACCTCGGCCTCCTATCACTCCCAAAACATCGCCCGTGGCAGGATCAAGGATCTCCATCGCGACTTCAGGATAGACATACTCGCCTGTTTCTTCATCCAGATATTTTTCATCATTATAGTTTTCTTCATTTGAAAAAAACTCTTCCATGATATTCTGAATATCAATGTCAAACGTCGTATATATTTTCAATCCGGCAGTATACATCTTATTGAGAGCTTCCGCTTTCGTATAACCGAATTCATCCATCAGATCCTGAACAACCGCCTCAAAAACCATATCAGTAGCATACGACCATGTGTTTGAATCGGAAGAAGAACTGTCCATAGTTTTATCTTTAAGATCAGGAGAAGCGTTTATATAGTTATCGTATTCTTCATAAGAAAGATATCCCTGCTCTTTCATTTCATATAAAATCTGATTACGTCTTTTTTCATTATTTTCAGGATTTGTATAAGGGTCATAATAAGCGGGAGATTTTGTGATAGCTATAATCGTCGCTGCCTCAAGAGGATTGAGTTCGCTGACATCTTTGCCAAAATAGAACTGCGATGCCGTACCTATTCCATAACAGTTGTTATTAAAATAAATCGTATTAAGATAAAACTCCAATATCTGTTCTTTAGAATAATTCCGTTCTATATAGAATGCCCTGAACATTTCCTCAATCTTTCGTTGCGGCGTGACTTCATCATCGTGAGTAATATTTTTTACAAGCTGCTGAGTAATCGTGGAACCGCCACCGACACTTGCGGTGCTTCCGCCAACAACTTTTGTCACTGTATATTCTATAACAGCTTTTGCGGACGTGATAAAATCTACTCCCATATGAGTATAAAACCGTTTATCTTCTATCGCTATCGCCGCGTTTTTCACACATTGGGGGATATCTTCGGAATTTGTCCATGAACGATGCTCTCTGGAATATAAAGTCTCGTATTCAACATAATTTCCGTTTCCGTCAAGCGCATAGATAGTAGAAGACATGTTGAGATCCTGTTCTGAAAGTATCTCAAGAAGCTCAGGATCGGAATACGAATAAATAACAGCAGCGGCGACTCCGACACAAATTATCCCTATAACTCCAGCCACAAGAAAAAATGAAAGCAAAAAAGAACCTGTTTTTATAAGGGCTTTCTGCCATCCTGACTTTTTTTTCGCATACTTGTCTGGAGCAGATTTCCACAAAGGAGCATCAGCGGACGAATTTTCCGCAGGCTCAGGAGCAATATCTGCTTTTCTGCTTCTGTCAAATATTCCGAATCTGCCTTTTCTGCGCCTGTATTTCTTTCCCATAATTTGCCTCCGGTGCTTTATATTATTATTATACAGCAGTATGTTTGTTATTTCAAGTAACTACTTATGAAAATTTTACGACATAAAAAACGCTTAAATAACCGTAATATCCGGCGGAATTATAATAACCCCGCCGGATATTAAACTGTTAAATACAAACAACTCCGCTATGCTTCTACTGTTACGGTTCCGTCATCGGAAACCGTTATATTCATTCCGTCTTTAACATAATTTAAAAAATCATCTCCAAGACCGTCTACCGCAATTATTCTGTTTTTACTCCATACGTCGGCCATCACGACTCCCGCGGCGGCAAGAGAATCTATTTGTTTTGAAAAAAGCATACACGCGGGATTTGCCCCCATATCACAGGCTGTATGAATAACAAGACCTCCTGTCGTTGAACCGATTGTCTGAGGCAGACATAAAGCTGTCCCCGCCATTTTTTTATTGAACAACTCTGCGTTGTTCTGATCTGAGCATACAGCATCCGCGTTTTTTGCGAGGAGTGCTTTCTGAAAACTTGCAAGGGTGTTAAATCCTGTATGGGTTACCAACGCAGGCGCTGATATATTGCCCGGAATAACCGGACGCCCATGGAAAACTTTAACTTCCGCCATAATTATTCGCCCCCCTTTGTAATCTGATTCAAAATATCGTCTTCAGTTCCATACTTTGCACATGTATATGTACGCAATTTATTTGAGCAGGTTATAACCGGCATAGTTTTACATTTAGGGTTATTCATATACATAAGAGGACAAATATACGTAAGTTTGGCCCCTGTTGCAATAAGCCTGCTGTATTCCGGTTTTTCTTTAAATTCAGCTATGACATCCGGAGCGGAGCATAACACAGTATTGACAACAACTTTTTTATTCCCGCTTATTTTAAGTGATTCCTCTATTTTTTCCGTCCATTCCGTAAGCTGAGCCAAAGTAAGATGCGGGCATCCTATAAATGCAAGAGCCGGTTTCGCGTTTTCATCCTTCCACATAACGGGATACGATTTTTTGACACGCTCAAGTTCAGCGTCGTCAATCACATATATTTTATAGCCTTCCGCAATAAGACTTTCTCCCTGATCAACCGCCTCAGGAGTTATATTCTCAACATGATAAAGTCCTACCGCGCCGTTTGATGCCGCGGCCGCACCCATGTCTTTCAGGTATGCACGTGAAGAATCATCGAGAGAATGAAGATATTTGTCTAACCCTTTTATATAAGGAACATCCTCAACAACTTTAAGACCGATCGCACTGCCTAATATTTGAGCCTCCGGCTTTTCGGTACATCTGACATCAATAACCCACGTAGCCTTACGCCCTTCATCGGTAAGAAGTCCGAAATAGGGAACTTTCCCAAGTATAGAACCAAAAAGATCTATAAATGCGGAATTTCTGTTGCACCTCGCCCCCAAAACGGAATTGGCATACACCACCGCGGAAGATTCCGCCCAACTCAGAACATCTCCCTTTCCCGGAGTGTTACCGACCTGAGGTAAATAACACGCGCAGGTAAAAGCGTTATCATCTTTGAGACCAAGAGCTTTAAGCTGCGATTCATACTCTTTTTGTTTCCCGTACATAATACTCGCGACTATTTTCTGAATAACCCCTGAAGGTACGTTTTTATTATCGATAGGTCTCGGATCTACGGTAAACGGCTGTTGTGTCTTCAGCCCCGCGTCAATAAGTTCCTGCATGACATCGAACGTCGCAGTCATAAGAGATATCCCGAAGCTTGTGACAAGATGTCCCGATCCTTTCACGTCAATAAGCCTGTCCGCACCAAACAGCTCACCGTATCTGACAAGAGTTCGCATCACTTTCTGAAGCGTTTTCCCTTGTTTCCCGTCCAGGATTTCCTGTTCCTGGGACGTTAATTTCATAGCCATATAGCTGCCTCCTTACCACAGTATACTGATGATATATAATACAAATATAATAACGGATTTATGTCGGTAGTCAAAAACATCCAAACTACATCGGACAACCCCGGCGTAATTTCAGCTTAAGCCTGAAAGCGAAGGGTTTTTGGCGATCGGAACAGCAGGGAAAAGAGCGTCGTTTTCCTCATATACTCGAATAAATATGGGAGTTGCGTCATCTGTGTTCGGGGTATGTACAGGCATATACATCGAACCGTCTGTATCAGTAAATATCATACCATGCCCGCCATCAGGACGATCAAGGAAAGTAGAAGAATACAGCATAAGGGGATCATGTATCCAAGGGCCTTCTATCCCCCCTGAAACGCTTCTTGCGACTCCGACACCGTACCCGCCGCCTATATCAAAATTTGACCACAGCATCAGCAGTTCCCCCGATCTTGTCGTATACATAAAGCAGCCGTCCGTTATATCCGCACCCGACCAGATACCTCCGGGATAAAACAACTCCACAGGCTCAGAAATAAATCTTGTCAAATCCGATGACAGTTTTGCCGCAGCGAAAAATCCCTTTAGTCCGTCCGGAGATGTCCACTCATGTGAAAACACCATCCACGGTTGCCCTTGTGGATCGATATAAAGTGAGCCGTCGATAGCGTCCCAATCTTCAGGCGTTACATGCCCGTCCGAAATAAGCTTAAAAGGTCCTTCGGGTGAAGCGGAACGAAATACCGCACAGCCTCTTCTCATCGTTTTATCCGAACGATAAGTGGTAAACATATAAAACGAATCATTATATTTGTAAACTTCCGGTGCCCATGGACAATCAAGATAATCAGACGGCTCTTCCACAATAAAATCCTCGATTCTCTCCCAATGCCCGGAAAGTGTTCTTTCTGAATTTTTGTAACAATGCCATCCGGTTCCGTAAACATAATAAATACCGTTTTCATATAAAACAAAAGGATCTCTCAAAGCCCCCGTAACATCAGAAGAAATTATCATATCATCAGAACAGCTACTTAATATATCCAATTCATACGGGATGGCAAATCTACCGTTTTTTATATATTTTAGCAAAGTGCTGATTGCAGTATAACGTGCAAGTTTACCGTTGTACGCCACGGCAAGTTTTGTTTTCCCGCTTTCGGGATGATAAAAAACTTTTATAGAAAACTCCGTATGTTTGAGGCCTTTCTCCATAGAATACGAGGTCTCGGATCTCCGTAAAGAACCTATTATAATCTCGCAGTCGGCCTCATCATCCACAATATCCGAACTTAAAGACAGCTCAACACCAAGTCTGTTTTTAACTTCTTCACAAACAGCAGATGCATACATACGCTCGTTTACATCATCCGAAGAACCATTATAAACAACATTAAATCTGCTCTTTCCCTGTCCTTCTTCGGCAATCACAAACTCCGGCGAATCCATGACAAAAACAACCCCCATATCAGACAAAAAACGATACCTCATAAACTACTTTGCTTAAGAATCGTACTCTTTTGCCATTATTTTATATAAATCAACTTATTTTCACTTATTATATCGCCAGAGCATATGGGAAAACATGATGAATTGGTTAAACACATCAAATTAAATTCAACATTTCAATCCACTTGATTGTCTGCCCATATCCCCAATAACGATATCATATATTTCTCATAACGGAAAACAAACAATACTCCGAAATATTCCGTAGTTCATTAAAATGCACTTCGATAAATTCCTCATACTGACTATTGGTATATTAATTAAGAACTTCTCCTTCAAACCCCAACATTTCCTACTTCCATAATAAAGCGCTTGAAACAATTTTATAATATTATACCATAGCCTTTTTTTAGTGTCAAGAATATCAAATCACATACAAAATAAAATTTCAAATCATATAAAATATGGATAATATCCGAAATATATACTTGTTCCATATTTTACACCGTATTTTTATATAATTCCCATTGACATAATTTTTTTCATATGATATAATAATTTAACTTATTAAAGCAATTTATAATATAACTTTTCGCATATTTTTTTAGCTCAGTCGTATGTTCGGATATAAGGGAAAGGTAAGGTAAAACAAATGAAAAAGGTTGTCGTCGTTGTAATACTTACAGCCATTGTATTATCCATATCTTCATGCAGCGTTATAAAAGTTCCGAATATCAATGAGGATTTTTATAACACTGTCCACGCCTCTGAAGGCGAGCCGCTTGAAGCCAAAGTACAGATTTTCAACGGTATACCGAAGCTCTGCATTAACGGAACACCCATCACTTCCGTTGCGTTTTTCGGTAATATGGATTACGGAACAAATGTGACCGAACAGGTCGAACTTGCGGCTGACAACGATATTCATCTGCACTCAACAATCGCATATATAGGCAATCCTGGAAACAGCATGACTTCCGTGACATCAAGACTTGACGCTATAATTAAAGGCGACCCGGAAGCGAAAATAATACTCAGGATAGACGTCGGATATTATGACTCTAAAGACGGCTGGGAAGATGAATTTGAGAAAAAAACAAACGGCGAAAACACCCGGTATATATCATTTGGCTCAGACAGATGGGCGGAAGAGGTACAGATAAGGCTTAAAGAAATAGTCGATTATCTCCGTAGTGATCCTAAATATGCCGATCATGTCGCCGTTATACATCTCGACAGATATGAATGGCGCTGGGGTGCAGAACCTGATATATCTCAGGCAAATCAAAACAAATTCAGAGAATGGCTCAAAGAAAAATACAGCACAGATGAAGAACTCATGAACGCATGGGGTGTCGATTACGGAATTGACGATGTTGAAATACCGACAAACTTCAAGGCTGTTTATCCAAGCTCTTTTTACTCCCGTCCCGAAGAGCAGATCATGGTAGATTATCAGGAATATGCCGGTAACATAACGGCGCGCAGGATAGAACAGTTCTCCAAAGCGATCAAGGAAGCGAGCGATAATAATCTGGTAGTTATTGCGTTTTACGGCTATTATTACGAACTTGGGAATACCCTTTCAGGGCATTACGACTTGCAAACACTTCTTAAAAGCCCATATATTGATGGATTTTGCGCCCCTGTATCATATTCCACAAGAACGCTCGTAAGTTCAAGTGCGTATATGACAGCGGTGGATTCTATCATACGGAACGGAAAACTGTGGTTTCAGGAAAGCGATCAAAGGACAAGTCTTAATTTCACCGACAGACCTGACATTACAGGCGGTGTAATAGGCGGTGTAGACGAAATAATTCTGAAACATAAATGGGAAATGGGAATGAATTTAGTTCACAGCAACGGAACATGGGTCATGGACCTTATGGGTATGGGTTGGTACAGAGATGAGAAAATATGGGAAAATATGTCAGAACTTGATAAAATGTACCGCTCCTATTCCTCAGCACAGCAAAATTTATCAAGATTTGATGTTCTTGTAGTGTTTGACGAAAGCGCTATGGCGATTGAAAGGATCAATTATAGCATAGCGGATTATACACTTTCTAATGTCAAAGACGCAGCATACACTCAGGGCATGAGCGTTGGATTTGCAGAAATGCAGGATGTTATAGACGGGAAATTCAACGATTCTAAAATATATCTGTTTTTGAATCCATTCGGGCTTACGGAAGAAGATGCCGATAAACTTTCTCAAAACCTGCATGACAACGATAAAATGCTGATATTTCAGACAGGATTCGGTAATTTGGATCCCGAAAGCGTAGAAAAATTGACCGGGATGCAAACAGAATACAGAGAAGATGAAAAAGTTTTGTCTTTCAAGCCGTACGGAAAATATTATGACTATTTTAATACGTACTTAAAGCTTGACTACAGATACAACGGCAAAACAGTCATAAAATCCGGTTATGACGAAGTTTTAGGGTATTATGGAACTTCTGACGACGTTGCATTCGCAATCAAAGACTGCGGAGATTTCAGAACAGTTATTTTTGCGGCGAGCGCTATAGATTTTAATTATATCCGGAATTTTGCCGAACTGTATAATTCATACGAAAAATCAAAAATCAATATTTTTACCGATACAAAGGATATCTTTGTAGCTAATGAAAACCTGATAATAATGCAGTCAGCACAGAGCGGACAAAAAACGATAACCTTCACAGAACCCACAGATGTTTATGATTGGTTTGAAAATAAATGGTATGAAAACATCACTGAGTTCACTTTTGATTTGTCATACGGAAATGTTAAATGGTTTTTGTACGGGCACAAAACTGAGCTGTTACCTTACGTTCAAAATTCTGAACGTAATCAGGAATATATTACAAATTAAGAATTTTACCACCATAGTTCCTGAACTAAATATACACGACAAATTCAGAAAATAAGCTTTGAGATCTTCTCAAAACAGTCAAAGCCATGAAGAATAATTTTCATGGCTTTTTTGTATTCCCTTCTGTTTATTATCAATAATGAAATCCTATTATATTTTCAAAAAAATTATTTTTTAATAAAAAATATTTGAATTAAATCCATTGAAGCAGCAAAAGCAACCCATAACCTCCAGAGAATAGATATCGTTTCTAATTATAGAGAAGCCTAAAATTGCAATAATAACAATTACTATTAACAATAAAACGGATAAAGCAATAGCGGATATCGCTCTACCAATTATAAAATAATAAAAGAATTGTTTGTAACGCTATTATAAACATAAAAATTGAGCACCGATAAACCTACATCAGTGCTCAAATTTTTAGGTTATAGGAATACCGATATATTCAAGTCTTCCCATTTAAGAATCCTGTGTTTAGTTGAGTATGCGTAGAGGTAAGTCTTTGCATATCCCAAATCTAATAAAAACTCTTGTACTTTAACGAAATTACTTTTTCCTACTTTCGTTAATAGCAGCCTGCGCCGCAACAAGTCTCGCGATAGGAACTCTGAACGGAGAGCAGGAAACATAAGAAAGACCTATATTATGGCAGAACTCAACCGTTGAAGGATCTCCGCCGTGTTCGCCGCAGATACCCAGTTTGATATCAGGCCTTGTTTTTCTTCCGAGCTCAACAGCCATTTTAACCAACTTACCTACGCCTGTCTGGTCAAGCTTAGCAAACGGGTCGCTTTCAAATATCTTATTGGTATAGTAAGCGTCAAGGAATTTACCTGCATCGTCACGGGAGAACCCGAAGGTCATCTGTGTAAGATCGTTTGTTCCGAAAGAGAAGAACTCGGCTTCTTTCGCGATTTCATCGGCAGTAAGAGCTGCGCGAGGAATTTCTATCATCGTTCCTACTTTATAATGAAGATCCGCACCGGCCGCCTTTATCTCCGCATCAGCGGTCTCTACTACAATAGCTTTTACAAACGCAAGTTCTTTGACCTCACCTACAAGCGGGATCATTATTTCCGGAACGATATCCCATTCAGGATGCGCTTTTTTGACCGTGAGCGCCGCTCTGATGACCGCCTTGGTCTGCATTTTCGCGATTTCAGGATAAGTTACGCTCAAACGACATCCGCGATGCCCCATCATCGGGTTAAACTCATGAAGAGAAGCGATTATAGCTTTGATATCAGAAACCGATTTGCCCTGAGTGTCAGCGAGTGTTTTTATATCGTCTTCCTCAGTGGGAACAAACTCATGCAACGGAGGATCAAGGAAACGGATAGTAACGGGTCTGCCTTCCATCGCCTCATAAAGCTTCTCAAAATCGCCCTGCTGCATGGGAAGAAGCTTATCAAGAGCAGCTTCTCTCTGTTCTACAGTATCCGAACAAATCATTTCACGAATCGCGGGGATTCTGTCGGGTTCAAAAAACATATGCTCTGTACGGCAAAGGCCTATACCCTCTGCTCCAAACTCAAAAGCCTGTTTTGCATCACGGGGAGTATCCGCATTCGTTCTCACCTGAAGCACACGATACTTGTCTGCCCACGCCATTATTCTTCCGAATTCGCCGGAAATAGAAGCAGGAACCGTTGGGATAGCCTCACCGTAAATATTTCCAGTGGAACCATCAAGAGAAATCCAGTCGCCTTCTTTATAAGTTCTGCCGGCAAGATCGAACTTTTTATTCTCCTCATCCATTTTTATCTCACCGCATCCGGATACGCAGCATGTGCCCATACCGCGAGCGACGACCGCAGCGTGAGAAGTCATACCTCCGCGGACAGTAAGGATACCCTGTGAATAATGCATACCTTCAATATCCTCGGGAGAGGTCTCAAGACGGACAAGAACGACTTTTTCGCCGTTTTTACCTTCACGGGTGGCATCTTCGGCCGTAAACACGATTTTTCCGCAAGCGGCGCCCGGAGAAGCTGCAAGAGCTGTGGCGACAGGTTTCGCGGCCTTAAGCGCTTTAGCCTCGAACTGAGGATGAAGCAAGGAATCAAGAGATTTAGGATCGATCATCGCAACCGCTTCTTTTTCGGATATCATGCCCTCGTCGACAAGATCGCACGCGATCTTAAGAGCGGCCGCGGCAGTACGCTTACCGTTTCTTGTCTGAAGCATATAAAGTTTTTTATCTTCAATCGTGAACTCCATATCCTGCATATCACGATAATGATTTTCAAGTTTTTTACATATCTCAACAAACTGATCATAGGCTTCTTTTGAAACTTCCGCAAGCTTATCTATCGACTGCGGGGTACGAACGCCTGCAACAACATCTTCGCCCTGAGCGTTCATAAGAAATTCTCCGAACAGTTTCTTTTCTCCCGTGGCGGGATTACGAGTAAACGCAACGCCCGTTCCCGATGTCTCGCCCATGTTCCCGAAGACCATCATCTGTACATTTACGGCAGTGCCCCAGTCAGACGGGATATCGTTCATCCTTCTGTAATACACAGCGCGGGGGTTGTCCCATGAACGGAAAACCGCTTTAACGGCGCCCATGAGCTGCTCCTTGGGATCCTGAGGGAAATCAACGCCTATCTTATTTTTATACTCAGCCTTAAACGCCTCGGCAAGAGCTTTAAGATCATCGGCATCAAGCTCGGTATCAAGTTTGACGCCTTTTCTTTCTTTCATCTCATCAATGAGTTTCTCAAAATATTTTTTTCCGACTTCCATAACAACATCGGAATACATCTGGATAAAACGACGATAACTGTCATACGCGAATCTGGGATTATTCGTCTTTTTCGCAAAACTTACAACAACTTCATCATTAAGACCGAGATTGAGAATGGTATCCATCATTCCGGGCATTGAAGCGCGAGCACCGGAACGAACGGAAACAAGAAGAGGATTTTCAAGATCTCCGAATTTCTTTCCCGCGATTTTTTCAAGCTTTGCAATGTTTTCCATTATTTCAGCCTGGATCTCATCATTGATCTTACCGCCATCGGCATAATACTGTGTACATGCCTCGGTCGTAATAGTAAAGCCTTGGGGAACAGGCATACCGAGATTTGTCATTTCGGCAAGATTAGCGCCTTTACCGCCGAGAAGCTCTCTCATTTTTCCGTTACCCTCTTTAAAGAGATAAACGAATTTTTTGCTGCTCATTAATTTATTACCTCCCATAATTATATACATAAAATTACCAACAGGATGTATTATACCACAAAACGCACCCGATGACAAGTGCTTTTTTCTAAAAAGCGACAAATTTAATAAAAATTTCATATTGCACAAAAATCATGAGCTATTTTGTACATCATATACAAACATTACCCGTTCGCTTTTTTACATACATAAATGCTTAAACAAAGCGATTTTTTTATCACTTACCCTTCAATGATAATGATATAGAAACGTTTTACGTCCTTCAACATGGCGAATTCTCAATAAAGACTTATTTCACAAATTTTACTGATACTTTACATTTTTTATTTTGTGATTCTCTTTTGGTCATTCTGCAGATACAGAAAAACATCTTACATAGTTACATCAATTTTTTTTGTCGTAAATTTTTTACAAATTTCTATTGAAAACATACCGCGAGAATTGTATAATAATAGTGTTATGGATTATTTAGTTGCAGGGCTCGGGAATCCGGGCAATAGATATGAGAACACCCGCCACAACGTCGGGTGGATTTTGCTTGGAAAAATCGCTGAAAAATATAACGTGAAAATAAAGAAAATAAAATTCAAATCAACTTATGCTGAAACAGAAATCGCTGAAAAAAAGATTCTCCTCCTCAAGCCTCAGACCTATATGAACAGATCGGGCGAAGCAGTTCTTTCGGCGGCGGAGTATTATCAGATACCTCCGGAGAATATAATTATTATATGCGATGATATAGCCCTGCCCTTCGGCAAAATACGCATCAGAAGAAAAGGATCATCGGGAGGTCAAAAAGGGCTTGAAAATATTATATATCTGCTTGAGAACGACCAGTTTCCGAGAATAAGAATAGGTGTTTCAAAAACACCGGATGATATGGAGACCGCAGATTGGGTGTTGAGCAATTTTTCATCACAGGAAAGAAAAACCATTGAAGACCTTGCCGAACCTGTCTGCGATGCGCTTCGTCTCATAATAGAAAAAGATATTGATGCCGCTATGGCGAAATATAACTGATTTTATGGAAAACATTCTTTCTAAACTTTCTGAAATCAAAGATTTTGAAAAGCTCAGGACTGCCGTCTTGAACGGTGTTTCTTGTGCTTTTTTTGGCGCAGATAAACAAAAACCATATTTTATAGAAGAGCTTATACGAGTTACAAACAAAAAATTTTTTATTATTGTCCCTGACGAAAGCCGGGCACAGGCAGTTTACGAAACATTGTCGGGAATGATGAACGGGACACTCATATTCCCGGCTAAAGACCTGAACCTGCGGAGGATAGAAAGTGTTTCCCGTTTTGATGAAAACACAAGGATATCTGCGTTGACACATATACTGAAAAAAGATTTCATAGCATGCGTGATACCGGCAGACGCGCTATGCGCACTGGTTTCTCATCCGGACGAGCACAGAGAAATTACCGTAT
>CALWNV010000031.1 GCA_944382895.1 uncultured Clostridia bacterium
AGAGCCGTCATACATTCCTTGCACTGCGCATCTGTCCCGTAATTGACAATAGCTGTTGTTTTAAGCGCGTACGCAGCTTCGACATCTGCCCAGCTTTCCGGAGTATAACTGTCTTTAGCCATGTAAACATCGTTATACTTCTGATTAAACTCTGTTTCAAAAGCAGAACCAATCACGGTCACACGTCTCATTTCCTGCCATTTAGACACCAAAGAAGCTCTGATAGTCGTGTAAACAGAAGCTTCCTGTAAGTCTCCCTCAAGAAGAGCCTTTGCGGCAGCAAGCTCATTTCTGTAAATTACAACTGCGTCAAGCAACTGATTTTCTTCCAAAACTATTCTGTCTGAATAACTCTGGAATGAAGACATACTGTTTTGCAGCAATGTCCGTGCATCCTCGGCTTCCGTCCCTGCCGCGGCAAAAGCCATCGGGAAAACGGCAAGCAGAAAGACAAAGGCAAGAAACACGGATAAAACTTTTTTGCCCATCGTCTGTCATCCTTTCACAATAAATACAAAAATATATTTCCAAATATACTTCACAAAAAATAACATCTTGGTAAAACTGCTTTACATTTATATATGTATATATGTAAAGAGGCTGAATCTCAAAACAAAGATTTAATATTTAATATTATAACATAAGCGCAAAAAAATGTAAATAGTTTTGAAAACAACTTCCTTGAAAAAAACTTATAAAAATTTTGTATATTTTTACTATATTATCCTTTTCTTCGACGAACAAAACTCATCGAGCCAACATATTTATCGATTTTAATTTTCACAAGCATCTCCGGATGTGGAGCTGCAAGGATCTCGTTATTGTTTTCATCGTATATTTTATCAATTGTAAAAATGTGAGGCGTTTTGCCCGCCTCAAGTATTTCACAGACATCGCCCACCGCAAACTTATTTTTCTGTTTGACGAGCATACAGCCGCTCAGCGAATCGTAGCCAACAACTTCAGCGATGACCTCATAATCGCGTATATATGAACTTTGCCTGTAATTCTGACCGTTTTCGACGCTGTCTCCGTAATAGAAACCGGTATAATATTCCCTGTGGCTCACTTTACATACTTCATTATAGAAATCATCCATATGCTCACTGTAATATGAAAGATCTTCAAAACAGGCATCCACGGCTTGTCTGTATGCCTGTGTAACACAAGCGACATAATACTCGGTTTTCGCGCGACCTTCTATTTTGAGACTGGACACCCCGCAGGAAAGAAGGTCCGGTATATGCCTTATCATACACAGATCCTTGGAATTAAGAATAAAAGTTCCGGTATCCGTTTCATAAACCGGGAAAAATTGGCCGTCTCGCGTTTCCTCACACAAAGCATATTTCCACCTACACGGCTGCGCACAGTTCCCTCTGTTAGAATCCCTTCCGGTCATATAATTTGATAAAAGGCATCTTCCGGAATGAGAAACACATACGGCACCGTGCACAAAAGCTTCCAGCTCCAAACCGGGGCATTCTTTACCGATTACTGAAATTTCCTCAAGGGTAAGCTCTCTCGATAACACCACTCTTGACGCTCCCTCTTCATACCAGCGACGAGCTGTCACAAAATTACATACATTTGCCTGTGTGGAGATATGTATCTTAACATCAGGACAGTGTTTTTTCGCGAGAGAAACAACACCCGGATCCGAACAGATAACAGCATCGGCTCCGATATCCTCAAGAAATTCAAAAAAAGCGGGCAGTCTGCGAACCTCATCATTTCTGGGAACGCTGTTGCACGCAACATATATCTTCTTCTGTTTTGAATGCGCGAATTTTACGGCTTTTTCAAGTTCTGGCTCTGAAAAATTCCTGACTGCCGCACGCAGAGAAAAATCTTCGCCGCCTATATATACAGCATCAGCTCCGTATTGTATTGCATATGTAAGCGCCGAATAATCTCCGGCAGGAGAAAGAAGCTCCGGTTTCTTCATCAAAGCACTCCTCACGCTCCTCTGTAAATTACAAACACAGCTTATTACCCTAAGGCTCAATAAATCTCAACCACCGAAATACTGTTTCATAAGCCCTGTTCCGTTCCCAAAAATCAATGAAAACACAAAATAAAGTATAAATAAAATAACAAGCTGACCGAATACGCATGTCATAACAAACGTTCGTGCATCTTCCGGGGTGATCAGCCCGTCTTCTTTTTTGATTATCGTATATACAACAGCGCATATGATACCGAATACAGGCAAAAAAACACCAATTATCCGCATCCACACAGATATAGAACGCTTATCTTCATTTTCATTAAAAACCTGCGCGCCTTGTCTGCCGATAACCACAAGATGCTCGCGGCACACATCACACTCGTCTTTGACCACAGGAAATTTTTTCCCGCATCGTGGGCATATTTTACATATTTCTCCTCGGCTTAAAGATTCGCCGCATTTTTCACATATTTCAAGTTCATAAGGATTTTCATGACCGCAGTTACGGCAAAGCTTTTTCATCCGTACACTCCTCTTTTACGCTTACTGTAACACCGTCACTTATAGGAAGTATGACCGTTTTCACAGAAAGCTCAGACTCAAGATCCTCAAGAAAAGACGACAGCCGGTTTATTATTGTCTTATTACGCCTGATATCCGGAATCTTTGTAACAACACGTCCATTAAAAAGAACATTATCGCAAACCAATATCCCTCCTTTTTCAAGAAGGCGCAGACACTCTTTCAGGAACAACGGATATTGCCCTTTTGCGGCATCCAAAAAAATAAAATCAAATTTTTCCGTAAAAGTCGGAAGAATATCCGCGGCATCTCCTTCAAGAAGCCTGATTTTTTCAGCACTGAATCTTGCGAAATTTTCTTTTGCAGGTGAAATCATAGCGGGATTCCGCTCAATAGTTATTATTTCAGACAAAGGGCTTGCATTTAACATAAGCAGGGCGGAAAACCCTATACATGTCCCTATCTCAAGGATTCTGACAGGTTTTTTAATACGGCATAAAATTTCCAATAAATCTGAGGTTTCCGGGTCGACAATCGGATATCCGGATTTTCTCGCACTATGTTCCAGCGATCCAAGCTCACCGCTTCTCTGACGCCGTATCTTCCGCATAAACTCTGTTATATGCGCAAAAACAATCCCGTCCTTATCCAATATCACCAATTCTCCTTATACTTTTCAACATTTGCTTCATGTTCTTTAGCCGTTTCGGCAAAAGCAGAGGCTCCCGTACCGTCACCCTTAGCGCAAAAATATAAATAATCAGTATCAGCAGGCTTGACAGCGGCAAGAAGTGCGTCATATCCTGGATTACAGATCGGAGTCGGGGGCAGGCCTTCGTACATGTATGTATTATAAGGGCTATCTGTCGCAATCTGCTCCGCAGAAAGAGCGGACTTTCGCTCTTCTTTAGGCAATGTATAATTAAAAGTCGCACAACTCTGCAATTTCATTCCTTTTTCAAGCCGGTTATGAAAAACAGAGGAGACCAGGGGCATATCTTCTTTATTTCCGGCTTCCTTCTCTATAACAGACGCAAGTATAACCGCTTCCCTAACTGTCATCCCGGATTTTTCAAGAGCAGAAACAAATTCGCTGTTTTTCATCTTTGAATAAAAAGTATTGACAAGCTTCAACAGGGCCTTACGCTCACCGGTATTTGTATAAAACTCGTAGGTGTCCGGGAAAAGATATCCTTCCAGACGATTTTCCTCACCCAGATCAGGCAAAAAATCATAATGATAATCATTCGACAACAGCGCTTCACGAAACCCGGACTCTGATCCTATCCCGTTTTCCGTAAACTGCTTTATAATATCTGTTATTTCGCTGCCTTCCTGAAAACGTATGGTTACAAGCTGAGGACCGGGATCTATTTTAAGAACCCCTGTACAAACATTGTTTTCACTGTCATATTTACCGCATATATCAGAATACTTCGCATTTTTAGGCAAGGTGATCTCCCTCCCTGTATTGAAACCCAGAGAAACATCTTTATCAGTAATGCTTATAAACAGTTTGAATGCAAACTCATAACGTATAATGCCGTTCTGCTTCAATATCGCCGCAACTTCATCAATATTCGCGCCGTCCGGTAAAGTGAATGTGACTTCGGAAGAGTCGCCTTCGCTGCCCATCACGTCTCTGACGGTAGTTACAGCTATGAAGATAAAAACGATCACAACTATTGACACCACAGACCAGATACACAATTTTATGATTTTTTTTCTTGACCATCTTGATTTTTTGCCCATACTATTTCTCCCTCATTCAGAATATTGCGCTTTCGGTACATATCCTTTTTCAACCGTCTTATCGCAGATGAAACGATAAACAAAGCTCCTGTCAGAAGAGCAATCACGGCGGCATATATCATTACCGCCTCAAGCTTTACCGCGAAAAGACGGGTGGCATAACGCCATAAAATATATGAAAGTATATTGTTTATCATATGAACAGCGGCAGCGGCAAAAACAGACTTTGAAACCCTGACCACAAAAGCCAACACAAGACCTGCGAAAAACGTTGGCAAAAAATAAATATCTAAACCGTGCATAACGGTAAACAGGGCACTTGTCATAAGAACGGAAAACAGTATCCCTCGGCCCTCAAGAGAAGACAAAACTGCTCCGCGGAAAAAAAACTCCTCGGTAAAAGCAGGAAGTATCGCGACTGTGATCAATACAAAAAGATAATTTTCTTCATTCATTGAAGACAATTTACTCACAGTGCTTTCAAGACCTACCGCGTCACAAAAAAGCGAAGTCGCAACATTAAGCAAAAACGTTCCGGAAACAATAACGACCGTACTCCAGAAAATAACCCCTATGTCTGCGAACCGGATACCGCGCAAAGAAAAAAATCTTCGTGCGCTCATCTTAGGGTTCACCGCTCTTAACAAAAACGCAAAACCTATAAACATCGCCGTACTTACCAAAGAAAGCGTAAGCGCTTTTAGCGGGAAATCGCAAAATCCTATAACAAGCAGCACCGCGGTTATAAACAGACAAACCGCAACCGTAAAAATAATCTTTCTCATTTCTTCAGCCTATATATACCCTTTTCTGTCAAAAGTATGTCCACACATACATCATATTTGCCCCGAGGCAGACGTTTTTCAAGATTATCGCTGTAACAAATCCCTATTCTGGTACCTGAAAACGAGGAAAGGAATCTATCGTAAAATCCGCCTCCGTATCCGAGACGATACCCTTCTCTATCATAAGACAACGCCGGGACTATACAAATATCCCCGGCTTTCTCCGAATACTTCGGAGCTGAGGGCAAAGGTTCTTTTATGCCATAGCTTCCTTTTCCCATTTCTGACATATTGTTAACCGCATGAAAATACATATTGCCTAAATCGGCAGTCCGAGGGAAAAAGCATACTTTACCATCTGTGACCGCGCGGATAAAAATACTTTCAGTTGATATCTCGTCTTTCATCGCACTATACAACAGTACCTGCCTTGCTCCTCGATATGCCATTGTAAGGAATAAACTTTCCGCTATACGAGAATCCCTGATTTTTTTTTCCTCGTGAGACAAATTTTCACGCTTTGCCTTATATTTTTCCCTGAACACACTTTTTTCAAATTTAATATTCCCCATAAAAAATTCCCCGGCGAATATCATCAGCCGTGTTATGATCCTTCAGCTTTTCAATAATCTTTAACGCAAAATCAAAAGCAGCCCCTGCGGCTCTCGCGGTAATAATATTGCCGTTGCAAACAACATTCACCGAACGAAGTTCGGCACCTTCAAGATATCTTTCAAATGACGGGAAACATGTTGCAGTACGCCCTCTTAAAAATCCTCTCTTACCTAAAATAAACGGAGCGGCACATATAGCACCCATAACAAGACCGTTTCTATATGCATAATTCAAAATTTCATCTGTATGCGGACATGCATCAATATTCGATGCACCAGGCATTCCCCCTGGTAAAATAACAGCTTCGACTGTCTCCAGAACTATATCTTTCACATCGATATCCGCTTCAACACAAACTCCGTGCGAACCTTTTACATGTTTTCCGGAGAGTCCGCATAAAGATACTTCAAACCCGGCTCTCCGCAACAAATCGCAGGGAATAAGAGCCTCGGCTTCTTCAAATCCGTCAGCAAGCAAAATACATATCATAACGCAATTTCCCTCATTATTTTTTCATGTATTCTTTCCGGAGAAAGTATTTCTTCTCCGTCCATACAATCTATTTTTGTCATAAAGCCGAGTTCACAGGCCAACAACCCTGTTTTATGACATCTCAGCAAATACTCAAGATTGTTTTCATGAATATCTTTTTTGTTGTCATCGCCATTATAACGTTTTTCTACCTGCCTGTTAGAAACAAAAGGGGACACATTCAGGAAAAACACTTTGTCCGGTTTAGGGATACCTAGCTTGATGTATTCAAAATCATACAGCCATTCGAAATACCGAGGAGCCGCATCTTCAGGAAACTTTGACCCCTGATGTATTATATTGGAACTTACATATCTGTCGCTTACAACAACTGCGCCTTTTTCATATGCGGTCTTCCATTCCGTAATATATGACGCATATCTATCAACTGCATAAAACGAAGAAGCCGCATATGGGTTGACATCATCGGCGCTCAAGCCAAGCTCGCCTCCAAGATACATCTTAACCAAAGCGGATGACGGAGAATCATAATTAGGAAATTTGATTTTAATAACATTGCTCTCAACTGATCTCAGTTTATTGTAAAGAATCTCTGTTTGAGTGGATTTCCCACAGCCGTCCACCCCGTCTATTATATATAATTTCCCCACATTATTCACCAAGCCCGGCATATTTTATTTTTTGTTCCTGAGCCATACCGCAGCTCATTTTCCCTTCGGGACACGGTCCTTTTACACAAGATGGGCCCGCCTTACGAAAAAGATGAGGATAGACTCTTTTAACAAGCTTAAGCATTTCATCCGCTACAGCTCTGATTTCCCATTGGGCTCTCATACAACAACGATGCGCAAAAAAATTATAAAGACTTCTCGCATTCATTGTCACTATCATTTTTGTATCACATGCGTTAGGAAGCACAAAACGCGCGTCCTCAAGCACCGCCTTTTCCGCCGCTTTTTCAGCAGCCGCTTCATCTTTTCCATCGTCTTTGATAAGCTTGTCTTTTTCTTCTTTTTTCAGGATATCGGCAATCGTATCATAAGACTTTTGAGCATTTGCCATTGCCTTTTTAAATTCTGCAAGAGCCTCCGGATTTTGAGAAATCCTGGGAGGAACAACAAACTCAAAACAGTTTTCACGCACATACCGTTGGCTTTGAACGGAAAAAGAAGCTATACGATGTCTTGTTATCTGCGCAAGAAACGCGCGGGACACCCCTTCTATCGCAAAAGTAAAATATGCGTGTTCTACAGGACTCTCATGTCCCATTGCCGTAAGCATATCGAGAAATCGCTCCGTTTCTTCCGGAGACTGTTTTTTCATTATAGCGTCTATATCCGCAGGCGAATAACAAAGTTTGGCTGCGGAAGCGACTATGACTTGAGCTTCCGGAGTATACGCCAAAAGTTCCACCCTCATAATTATCCCTCTTCGCAAAAATATTTTAAGCCGTAAAAAAATCAAAAATTTCCCGCTAACTGACCTAAACTTTTTTGAAATATTATACCACAGCGCTATGTTTTTGTCAATAAGTAAGCCGATGTAAAAACACTCTTGAAAAATACAAATTACTTTTCACAAGATTTCCGAAGAATAACATAAATTTTTACTTGAATTGTAGTATCATATATGCTATAATGTATATTATCATATATTTATATATTTGCAATATATTTTACTGATAAAAAGCCGAACAAGCAACGATTTCTGGTTTATTATGTCAATTGTTAGCAATAGCACGGAGGATACGAATGGGAATAAAAGATATATATGACGCAAGGAAAAAAACTATAAAACATATGTCTGAGGAAATTTACGGAACAAGGTTACAAGGATTTATCAACAGGCTGAAAAAACCCTCAAGGATAATCGAGTTAATTGCAGGAGCCGTATTAATGATAACCGCCGCCTCAGCGTTTTCACCTCCTGACACTCTTTGGTTTTTCAGCGGGATGGCAGTCTGCACATACGCTGCGACAAGCGGATATTTAGGTTTCCTGAACGCAATAATTTGCTCTTTCACTGTCTTCGCTGCATTTCCTTTTGCGGATGTGTTACAGCAACTTTTAATAGGATCTTTCACACAAACAAGTAAAGATTTCATATTGAGCTACATCCCGCTTTTTGCCACAATGCCGATTATTTTGATCATCTCCCTGATAATAAGGTCAAAGCGACTGAAAAAACCTGTTTTTTCAATTATACGTGAAACCGATAACATTATCCGGATTTCCGATCCTTTATTCGAACGTTTTTATCCTGTCCACGGATTCAGCACATTTATACAAATAGGATTCACGTCTCCGGCAATAAAAAACGCAAGATCACTTATCTCTGATTTTATCAGATTCGCAAATTTCTGCGATAAACAAAAGGCTATTCCTGTCGGAGCGAAATTTTTGAAACAACCAGACGGAAACACCGATACCGAATTATATGTATATACCGACGATGAAAATAAGCTTGAAGATATAAAAAAATATTTTTCAACAAACAATGAATCTTTTTTATTAACGAAAACCGAAGACAGTACCTGGCAAAAATATATTGAAACAGTGTTACCTGACGATATAACCGTTCAATACGAATACAATCGACATTTTACTGAAAGAATGGAAAGAAAAGGATTTGATCTTTCACAAACAAAAAGATTATCATATATTGTTTCATTCAATACGGAAACAGAAGCCCAATTGTGTATAGAAAACGCCTCTGAAAACGGTCTGACACCAATTGAAACCAACGGACAACTGATAAAAAAAGATACAACCTCACTGAAAAACGCGTATATTGTCACTCTGACACTTGAAAGTAAACTCGGTATTGAAAGATTAAATATAAATTCCCGTAATGTAATCGACTATGTAAAAAAATTTAATGGGCATCTCCGTCACTGGATTTTATCTCATACATAAAACTATATTAAAAAGAGGAATATTATGAAAAAAATCATCAGTGCTGTTTTATGCATTACATTATTTTTAACACAAAGTATTCTTACTTTTGCCGAACAGGGTTTCAATTACGGCTTGGTTTCGGTCCCTGCGCCTGAAAACTCAAGAGGGATTCTTCAGGTAACGGCTACCGCCTCCGAAATACGTACAGAAGAAGATTATCAAAACATTACCCAGACTGGCTCATCACATGCCATATATACACTTGACAAAGATTTGAATGTAATTGACAAAAACGATGAAATCATTACAGATATTCACAACGCTATTCTACACCTTGAAAATAAAATCATTCCTACCTTCCGCATTGAAACAGAAGAAGTCGCACAGGCTTTCTGTCTTTTTGAAAACAAAGTAACGCTTCAGGACGCAGCGGTCATCTCTTCCGCACCGGAAATAATAAAATACATACGAGAAAACACGTCCTACGTGATCGGGATTATCGACTACTCGCACAACGATTACGGCGAAGAGCTTTCCGAAGAAGAAATGATGCAGATCCGGGGAGAAGTAAATAAGAATCTTTCAAAGATTGCTGTTTTGCCACTAAGATATATAACAAGAGAAACTGTTGAATATCTACAAAAAAGACTTATAACCGTTTGGACATCCGAGACAGAGTGCGAAAGCATAACAGAAGCCATGCAAACTCTTACGACGGGAGTAAACGGAATACTCACGGACACCCCGGATATTTTTAGTAAAGCCTTGCAAAAATGCGCAGAACGCAACGCACTTTTACGACGTGTTTTTGTTATCGGTCACAGAGGGAACCCTCTGACCCATGCTGAAAACACGGTAGAAGGCTCTCTGCATGCCTATAAGAAAGGCGCCGATATTATTGAAAATGATATCTATATCTCAAAAGACGGCGTTTTATTCGTTATGCATGACAGTGACATTTCACGTATGACAAACGGAACGGGAAATATTTCCGAAATGACATATGAACAAATCAGATCATACACGATAAAAGGAACAAAAGACACTCCCATACCAACACTTGAAGAATATTTTCAGGCTTTTAAGGGGAAAGACGTTCAACTGTTTGTTGAAATAAAAGGCGGGGAACAAGAATTGGTCGATGAATTGGTAAGATTGATCGATGAATATTCATTTCTGGACCAAATATCCGTAATTTCATTTTCCGGAACCCAGCTAAAACGGCTTTATGACGCTCTCCCTGAAATATCTCTCGGATATCTTTGCAGTACAGATTCAGGCAGTGTTGAAAGCCAGACTTTAAACGCGATAAAACTGACAAAAGCCTATAATTCCACATATAATTCTTCGTCACAAAATATTTCCACCCAGCTCTATCAGCAGCTTGAATTCAGGGGCATTACCGTATGGCCGTGGACATACATGGACTTTTTCTCAGTTCCTACACAAGGCGCGAAAGGTGCCGCCGGAATAACAACAGACGCAGCGTCCTCATCTGCTGATTTCCCTAAATCCATTGAGGCAACAGAAAACCACACGGCAACAATCGGAGAAGAGTACAAAGCCGAGGCGGTTATAGAAACTTATGACAGAAATTTAATATCAGCTGAGGAATATCAGAATAAAAATATAAATTACACACTATCAGTCATAATTCTCGAAGGTGAGGATATTGTATCTGTTACAGGCAACAATACTATCATGCCTTTGAAAGAAGGAACTTTTACATATATTGTTTGCCAGAAAGCTCCCACAGAAAAAAATCAATCAGCATCTTCGCAATATTATTATATATACAGCCAGCCCATAACAGTAACCATTACACGTAAAACCGGGGACATTAACGCGGACGGTGATATCACTACTGCCGACGCCATGCTTGCTTTTATGGAAGTAGCAGGCAAAAATGTACTTGATGAATCCGATATAAAGGCTGCGGATTTTGATAAAGACGGAAGTATAACAATCGCAGACGCGATGCTTTTGTTTAAGAAAGTGGCACAAGGATAAATAAAACTATAAAGGAGAACCCTTTATGAAAAAAACAATATATCTTATATTAGCGGTGGTTTTTATGCTGACATCATTTTCCGCATGCTCGGTATCCAGAATTGACGAAGAATTTTATATAAATGCAGAAGTCACCGGAGAGCCAATAAAAAACCTCGTAGGAGTGATGAACCAATTTGTATTATGGGAAAATATAGATGAAAGCTATAACGGGTATATCAAGGAAAGATTTCCGTTCGTGGAATACGTACAGTTCATGAAGGCAACCGGAGGGAATCTGCAAACGGACTGTTTTGACGACCCTGAAAACAGGGAAGTGACCGACGATTATAACTTCTCAAAGCTTTTAACAGCTCTTCACGAAGCGGTTGACGCGGGGGCGGTGCCGTGGGTCAAAACGGGCAGTATCCCATTAAAACTTTCCGACAACCCTCAATTGGGGACTTTCGGAGTTAACCTACGTGAACCTTATGATTACGATCTGTACTATAACTATATAAAAGCGATGGCGCAGGCTGTTCTTGACGAATTCGGCGCGGAAGAAGTTGCAAAATGGCGCTGGGGCGTCGGGACTGAACTGAACAATCCCGATTGGTTTATTCCTAACGAAGGCAAAGATACAGTTACCGAGATGTGTAAGATTTACGATTATTCAGTTAAAGCGCTTGAAGACGTACTCGGCGCAGATGTTTTTGTAGGAATACATGGGTTGTATGATCTTGATGAATTTATTATTCATTGCGGAACAGGAACAAACTACGCAACAGGTGAAATCGGCTCTCACATAGATTATATTGCCGATTCATATTATGCTCGCTCTCCCATACAATCCGCGCAATGGCCTGTGTACGAAAAACTTGCGCATATGAGAGAAGTTGCGGAAAGTGTGGGGCTTACAGACATTATATATGGTATTGATGAGGGATATATCCTTTTAGGAACAGACTCAAAAGAACTTACCAACCGTAAAGTCGGGTATTCTATGCAGGGAGCCAACGATGCGTATTTTTTGCATCAATTCCTTGATCATGACCTTGACTATCTTTCCCAGTGGTCATATACCTCAACGGGAATATTCGGAGGGATAGACACAGTCTCTCTTCATGTTGCGAACTGTTTTTCAAAAATGGTTGGATCATCACGTGTGGAAGTGACAACAGATTATATCTCCGAATTAAAAAGAAAAGAACATACTGACGCTTTTGCCGGATTTGATGTTGAAACCGACACCCTTTCAGTGATGGCATATCACTATCAGGAAGGCGCATATGCAGCACGATATAAAAACACGGAAAATATGCGCTTTATCATAAACGCGCCGCAGCTTGAAGGGAATGTAATTATAACCAAATATATTATAAATGACAGCTCCAACTTTTTTGATGACTGGGTCGCTGACTGGCCTGAACTCGGATGGTATACGGATAAAGACTACGATAAAGCGTTTTTCTGGTCAAAAGACAGCGAACAATGTCAGACTATGCAGTGTATCAACGGGCCAGAAAATTATCAGGAATTTCTGAACAGGGTCCCTGAATATACAAAGGCCGCCGAGCTGATACCAGTAACTGAGACCGGGGTTGTGCAAAACGGAAAACTTGTGCTTGAACATCAAACCACAGCACAGGAAGTGTTGTTTTTTACAGTTGAAAAAGCATAAAAATATTTAATCTAAAAATTTTCTAAATATAAAAAATATTTTCCCGAAGACAATTAACAATTCGAGAAAATATTTTTTGCATAGAAACAATGACACCATGCCCGAATATACAATGATTCCATTTACAAAAACAAACGCATAAATTTTAAAAAATATAAAAAAGCAGACCGGATATACTTAAAAATCCGGTCATTAAATTTTTCGATTCATATCATCTGAATAATATAAAGCTATCTATTCCGACTTTACCAACACAGCATGCACCACAACCCGTTTATTTTTATCCGTGCCTTTACAGGTTGACAATGTAATAATTCTGTCATCGGCAGAAAAATCGAACTTTTTAAACGCCGGAACAACATTTCGGCTTTGCAGCAAATCAAGATATTCAAGATATTCTGTATCTGAGGGAAAAGAAGATTTGCGGTAATCAGAATCCGCTGTTGACTCATACCATGAAAAAATCTGCCACACTGTCCTTTGCGAAGAAGTCGTGATACATATAAAATGGTTATACGCATTAGCATACCAAGCTTCCGCTTCATTCAGATACTTGAGTCCGCCAAATTTCTGCTTTGATCTGGCATGACCGTATATCACGGTGTTTCTGTTTGTAGTAATGTCAGGCATAACAGCAGCGCAATCAACAAAGATAGCCCCATTTATATTTTCGGAACCGCTAAAATCATGGTTCAGATAATATTCATTATTATCCGCTTGCATAAGCGGATTACTTATCGGTAAACCACTTACACTTTTCGGACCGGGAAAGAAAAACCAACCCACTGCTTCAGGAGCGGAAGACGTAAGTTTTTCTCTATCATAGTTTATAAAAGAAATTTTATCAATATCTACTTCATCAACCCCGACTCTTACAATCTCAGGTGCAGGTTCTGTATAAACATCGTCTTCGTCAGTATCTTCTTCTATATTAGTGTCGGTGGAAAGATCAAGGTCGATCGTTTCTTCAAGTTTTTCTACTGTCGATTTGTCTATTTCGTCAACAATCACGGTTTCATAAAAATATATCCCCAGGCTTATAATAGCCGCGGTCAAAAAAAGAACAGTAAGCAAAATAAGAATAATCTCTTTTTTCGATCTTTTCTTAAACCGTTTGGCTTTCGCCTTTTCATCCATAATAGTCCTCCGTCAATACGCTTCATACTTAACAAGCTTGGCATGGACGGCAACACGTTTGTTTTTATCAAGCGTTTTACATGTGGAAAGAGTGATTATAGTATCCTCCGCGGAAAAATCAAACTTTTTCAGCGACGGTATCGTATTCCTCGACTGGAGTTCTTCAAGATAACTCACGTATTTTTCGTCAGAAGAAAAATACGAAGTCCTGTAGTCCTCATCTGCAGTAGTCTCATACCATGAAAAAATCTGCCACACCGTTTTCTCATGTTCCGTAGTTATAAATATAAAATGGTTGTTCGCGTCAGAGTACCAACGTGTTGCCTCATCAAGATATTTAAGCCCGCCAAATTTAAGATAACTTCTGGCATGACCATATATAACTATATTTCTATTACTACGGATATCCTGCATATCCGATCTGTAATCCACATATATGCTGCCGTTGGAATTATCCTTATCAAGATAATCCTTTGAAAGATACATTTCATTATCAGTACCCTGCAAAAGAGGATTACTTATCGGCAAACCTTTGATCGATGCCGGCCCGCCAAGATAAAACCAACCTTTGATATTTTTATTAGTATTTCTCAAAGTACTAAAATTAAGAGTAAGAAAATTTATATTGTCAAGATCGATTTCATCAACGCTTACATATTTGATCTCAGAAGTATCGCTGTCCAGTCCGTTAGAACTGTCACCGAGAGTGTTTTCTGATTCATCACTTGTTGAAAAGCCTATATCGGCATCACCGAGCAACGCGTTGATCCCGTTTCTGTCGAGAGTGTCTTTTATCCAGAACTCATATACAAACATACTGCCGCTTACAACAAAAACCAAAACAAAAAAAACAAGCAAAACATTAAGCAAAGCGTTTTTTTTCTTTTTGACCTGACGCGAATCTTTCTTAAATCTTGAACCTGTAGTCTTTTTTTCCGTCTTCATAATCGCACACTTATTCCAAAGGAACCCTTTCTCTTGTATTGACCAGTTTTGCCTGAACAACATACCGTACATTCGAATCCGCATCAGCACATGTTACAAGAGTTAATATCTTATCCGCACCAGTAGGCGGCTCCGTCCCGTAGTCACGGGTAAATAAAATATTATAAAACGGAGAATAACGACTGTCTTCCGTTTCCATACGGCTTCGCCATGTGACTGCATATAAACGAAATTCATTTGTATCCTGCTGTAACGTAAACAACGTCCCGTCAGCTGTCGCCGCAGAAATCTCCGCCGCGCTGTATTTTTCAGAAATAACGCTTTCATCAAGCAAAAAATTCGGCGTTGTAGCGGCAATCTGATTCTCAGGAATATCAAAATTCGTATAATAACATGCATATATCTGCCAGACAGTATCCTCAAGAAGCGTATTCAAGTATATATATCTGTTTTGCTCGTTTTCAAACCAACTTTGCCTTATAGTAACTTTTTCAAGCTGATCAAAAATATCGGTACCTCTTGCATGTCCGAAAACAACTGTCTGCTGATCAAGAATCCGGTTTTTTTCGGTTACATGGCAACGATAATCAAAAAACGCAGAACCACTGTACTTAGGGAAAAAATTAAGTCCGTGATCGAGATAAAACTCTCTCTCGGAAAAAGATGTCTTCTGAGCTACCGGAAGGTTTATATTTGTACCGGGAACATAAAGCCATGCGACAGTATCATTATTGAACATATTATATTCAAGCAAATTATCGCTTGATAAAAACCCCTCTTCATCAATAACCGGCTCATAAATCTCCGGGACCGGAGGGCCCTGGTTTTCTTCTGTAAAACCCTCTTCTTCCATCACATCAGGATCTATCCCGATATCCACGATAACCGTACACACCGCCTCATATTTCTTCCCATCCAAAACTGTTCGGACTACCGCTGCGGCAACCCCACTCTTTACCGCCGTCACAACTCCGCTTTCATCAAAAGTTATAATTGAAGAATTTGATGAGAAATATTCCAAAACAGCGTTTTTATTATCAGGAGTCAATTTCGCGGTCAATACGGGCCGGGCTTGTTTATCAGTGATTTCAAGTTCCTCCATACTCAAAGTCAATGTATAGACCGTATCCGAAGACAGAGAATCTGAACTATTGTTGATAAACAGAAAAACAAGCGCGGATAAAAGCGCAATAATAATCAAAGAAGAAATCAGGATAAAGTTTTTCCGGCTTGTCATGTCTGCCCTCCTTATAAATATTTTCTACAAACACTGTATAATTATTATAATACAGAAATGTATAAAATTAAGTCAGAAATTGTGATATATCGTTAACATATTCGGGCATACATGCAGATATTATCTGTAAAACGATGTTTTTGGCGGTAAAACCATATAACGACATGAGCTCTTCCGGCCTGCCTGATTTACCAAACATATCAGGAACACCTATACGCAAAACTTCAGGACCGTTACGCCTACCTGAAAGTTTCGCGCCCGATACACATTCACATACAGCCCCGCCAAATCCTCCAAGAACTGAATGTTCTTCCAAAGTTACCAACAACCCGGTATCCTCCGCACAACGAAGAACCTCACGTTCGTCTAACGGTTTTACAAACGGCATATCGACAACCCGGACAGCCAGGCCAAGATTTGCCATTATATCAGACACCTGTTCGGCAAGTTCACAAAACGGACCGCAGTAAACTAATGTGGCTATATCGCCCTCTTTACGCAAAAAACTTTTTTTCAGTGCAAAATTTATGCTTTTTTCTGAATAACAATCTTTTGTGCTCACTCTTCCGAGCCTTATATATACCGGTCCTTCATGCGCCGCGGCATATCTCACCGCCGCGCGCGTCTGTTCAGCGTCAGAAGGAACGATGACTGTCATCTTGGGAATCGCCCGCATCAAAGAGATATCTTCGACACATTGATGAGTAGCGCCGTCTTGACCTACGGAGATCCCGGCATGAGTAGCAATAAATTTCACATTAAGATTTGTGTAAGCAACATTATTTCGTATCTGATCATACGCCCTGCCCGCTAAAAACATGGCGAAGGACGAAACAAACACGATATTTCCGGCAGAAGCAAGGCCGGCTGCTACAGAAACCATATTCTGCTCGGCTATCCCGCAATTAAAAAATCTTTCAGGAAATTTTTTCGCAAAATCCGCGGTTTTTGTTGAAGTTGTAAGATCCCCGTCAAGAACAATAACTTTATCGTTCTCGCACGCTAACTCTACAATCTCATTACCATATATACGCCTAAGCATGGATTTCATAAAAAACAGGCGCACGCCTTATTTATAACATAAAAAATAAAGACGAACGCCGCTCACCGCCTTTCAAGTTCATCAAGCGCTTTAATATATTCATTTTCATCAGGGACTCTCCCATGCCATAAAGGGCTGTCTTCCATAAAAGAAACCCCTTTCCCTTTAAGAGTGTTTGCAATAATCACAGTAAAACGTTCCTTTTCCTCATCAAAATCAGAAAGAGCATTTTGAATCTCTGAAATATTATTTCCGTCGATTTCTAAAGCCTTCGCGCCAAAGGACAGCAGCTTGTCCGCAAGAGGAGAAGTATTCAAAATATCGTCAGTTCTTCCGCTGAGCTGCAGCCCGTTTTTATCTATAAAAACACAAAGATTATCAAGCTTGTTATGCGCAGCGAACAAAAAACTTTCCCATATTTGGCCTTCATTTATCTCACCGTCTCCGACAATCGCATAAACATTATAATCCCTTTTATTAATCCTTGCAGCAAGCGCCATACCGGCAGCGGATGAAACACCCATTCCCAAAGAACCTGAAGACATATCTACTCCGGGAGTAAGCACCATTGACGGCATCCCTTCAAGAAAGCCTGAGATGTCACGTAGATTATCAAGTTCCGCCACATCAAAAAAACCTTTGAGCGCAAGAGCCGCATACAGTGCGGGACAAGCGTGACCTTTTGACAAAACCAGCCTGTCACGATCGGGATAATCCGGAAAAGATGGATCATAATCCATCTTTTCATTATACAATACAGCAATTATATCAGCACAGGAAAGAGCGCTGGTTATATGCCCGCAACCAGCGCTGTAAACGGATTTCAGCGCAAGAATTCTTATCTGTCTTGCAAATTCATATGTATCCATGGTTTAATTTTCCTTCTCCCCGTGCCAAAAAAAATACTTATTTAATATCTTTCTTCGACTTCACTTATATATTCTTCCTCCGAAACAGCGTATGCACCATAAAAATACATTGTCGCCGATACATCATCCGAAGAACTCAGGGACAATCTGAATCTTCCGGTAAATCTATCGTCAGAACTCAGCGACAAAGAGCCTTTAGCTGTAACCGCCTCACCTTCATAAACAGTATCAGAGGAAATCATAATAAAACTTTTTCCGGCTGTCCCGGACAAAACTACCTCCGCACTGTCTGTCCCGTATATCTCAGTATTAAATTTAAACGTGTTGTAAATTGAAAAATCAGCATTTACAAAAATTTCAGGAGGAAGAATCACATATGACATTTCGGGAACAAAATCAACTTTCAAAACAGTTTTACCGTCAATACTCACCACACTGATATTATCCGCGTAATCAGGATTCGCCTTTTTAATAATATCCTCGATTCCAGCATTCCCGAAATCAATAACTGTTTTAGCTTCTTTAATTGTTTGTGTGGCGATAATCGGACGAATAAAACTCCTTTCATTTACGCGTATTTCGACCGTATCCGAAAAAGCCTCGTTTATATGACAGTATTCATAAACATCATAGGTTTCACTTTCCGTAAGCTCTACAAGGCCCGCGCCGTCAAACTCGACTTTTTCCCCGTGAGGAACATATATCAATATTTCACGGATGTTCTCTTTTCCCCCGACCGGCAGAATATTCTGACTCATTATATATCCTACACCTTCGGTTATATCAGAAAATATATGCTCACGCATCATCAATATATTATCCGGAGCTTCATAAGAAGGAAATTCTGATACAGACAGATACATAGAATCATAATAACCATCCATAGCATCTTCAACACTCATATCAAGGCCGAGTTCATCAAGTTTTTCCGAAACCTTAGCTTCCAGCAACAGCAAAAGATCAAAATCTTCAATACCGTCACGCACCCCGACCAAGGCAAGAGTAGGAACACAAATATTCCTGTTCAGAATATTGTCGCCCTCAACCCCCTGAAGCATAAGAGGATCGTTGGTTCCCTGGCTCCAAATATCAGCGCTCCCGTGATAAACATCATTCCAATATGAAGCATACATATTTACTGCCCAGTAAAGAATACCTTTAATATCCCAGTCTTTTGCCATCCAACCATGAATTCTCGTGTTTGATATATCGTTAAAAATCGATATCCCGGGCGCAGGCGGTTCATTACAGAAATACCACCAATACTCACTGCCTTCAGTCGCTCGCACTGCGTCTGCCTTAGCCGGATCAAATGTAGAAACTATAGGACACCATGTATTTGTTGAACCTTTGACGGACTCAAAAGAATCTTTAGTGACCAAGTTATGGAAAATATCATTATATCCGGTCTCCTCAAGGAAATCGCCCATCAGATGCATAACATTATACTGCCATTTTTCAAACGGCTCATCTACAACATAGTTATATGCATGATCAATAATCCCATATTTCTCAAGTAGGGCAAGGCTGTTTAGATTCGCCTCACGCTGATCCTGAGTCATATACGCGTTATCGCCGTCACGAATATATCCAAGATACCATGCAAAAGCCGTAAATGTAGGGGTTTTTTCCATATATTGTGCAATATTCGCAACTTTCTCTTCCTCGTTGCTCCACTCACCTATAACCTCAGGATAAACAGTAGTTGAAGATAACTTAAACTCCGCCATGAGCTCAAAAGCATTTCTTAAAGCCTCTGCCCTGTACTCAGGATGCCCTGTCTTTTCCAAATACATCATAAGAAAAGAATCATTGTAATTAAAAAGGGTTCTGTATGTGGGTGTTTCGGGAAGAGTAACATCATACACAGCCACTTCAAAAGGAAGTTCAAATACCCCGGCATCATGAGTAAGAATTACAGTGCCTTTATAAATACCAGCGTTTGTTTCTCTGTTCGTTGTTACGTCAACATAATATATAGTGTTTTCACCTTTTTTTGTATCCGACAGATTAAGGTCTTCATACCACATTGGTATCAGGACATTCGCAGAAGGTCGCAAAGTATTGATCTCCTCTTTCTCCATAGGGGCATATCCCCAACGCTCAGAGGCGCAGGTAAATCTTTCTCTGTATAATTTAACGTTTTCCGACAAAAGAACGTCACCCGTATCGGAAACAAGGTCCGTCACACTTATCGAAAGATTATTATATTCAC
>CALWNV010000032.1 GCA_944382895.1 uncultured Clostridia bacterium
ATGATATCTCCTGTTATTGAAGAGATCGCTCAGGAAGTGACGGATAAAAAAGTTTGTAAAGTTAATATTGACGAGGAACCGGAGCTGGCGCAGGCTTTTTCCGTTATGAGCATACCCACGCTTGTCGTTGTCAAGAACGGGAAAGTAGTCAATCAGGCTGTCGGCGCGAGACCTAAAGAAGAGATAATGAGACTGTTGGGCTGATTTATGCAGTATCTGATAACGTTTCTGGAAGGTCTTATAACGTTTATTTCACCTTGTGTGCTGCCTCTGCTGCCTGTTTATGTGTTATACTTCGCGGGTGACGGGCAGCGGAGCACGCTGAAAACGTTTAGGAATTCTTTGGGTTTTGTCGCAGGGTTTTCGGTCTTGTTCATGTTTCTGGGTGTTTTTGCGGGAACACTTGGGGGGATCTTAACGAAATACGCGACTGCCGTAAACATTGTTACGGGCGGCATAGTTGTATTATTCGGGCTGCACTATACCGGTGTTCTGAAATTCGGGATTTTGAACAAAACGGTAAAGCCGGATGCGAAAATAAAGCCTGTGGGATTTTTTTCTTCGGTTTTGTTCGGGGTCGTGTTTGCGGTGGGTTGGTCTCCGTGTACAGGAGCTTTTTTAGGTTCCGCAATGATGCTCGCGTCACAGCAGGGGAAATGGTTTACCGGTATGGTTCTTCTTTTATGTTATTCACTGGGGTTAGGTATACCGTTTATTCTTTCCGCTGTTCTTACACAAAGCGTAAAAAACGCTGTCGCGTTTATCGGACGCCATTATAAACTGATCAATATAATTTGCGGTATTTTTTTGATAATAATCGGAGTACTTATGATGACCGGAGTTATGAAAACGCTTACCGCGCTGATGAAATAATAAGGAGTGTATATGAAAAAATGGATACTTGTCGCGGTGATTGTCGTACTCGGAGCTGGGGTTATCACAGGCGCGTTTTTCCTTTATCCTAAACTTGCAGATGAGTATGAGCGCGGTGATGGCATTCAGGAGGCCGCGGGCGACAGCCGTGACGATAATACAGAAGCAGGGGATATAAAAGACTTTACTGTGTATGACAGTGCCGGAAACGCTGTTATATCATCGTCTCTCAAAGGAAAACCGGTCGTTCTTTATTTCTGGGCCAGCTGGTGCCCCTCGTGTAAAGCAGGTATGCCCGGATTACAGGCGCTGTATGAAAAATACGGCAACGATGTGGAATTTATGGCGGTAGCTGTTACCGGAGGCGGAAACGACACAAAAAGCGCCGTTGATTCAGTCATCTCCGAAGGCGGGTACACTTTCCCTGTTTTTTATGATAATGATGTGTCTGCCTCGATCGCGTACTCGGTGCGATCTATCCCCTCAATAGTTTTTCTTAATGAAAACGGGGCTGTTTTTTCACAAAAAATCGGCGTTCCTTCTCAGACAAGTTTTGAGAATACTATTGATTCGCTGATCTCTCAGCCTTCCGCGTAAAGTTTGAGCGATTCAGGATCTGATACAGTTATCCCGCCGCGGAAAAGTTCAACTGTTTTTTCCTCTTCAAAATATTTGAGCATACGGGAAACCGCTTCTCTTGCGCTGCCGGTGTATCTGGCTATTTCGGCATGTGTGAGTTTTATGGTACGGTTTCCCGTTTTTTCCATCTCCTCACAAAGGAACAGCGCGATCCGTCTGTCAAGGCTCATAAAGAGGATCTGCTGCATTATCCACATTACCGACGAAAATCTTTTTACGGCCGTTTCCAACGCGAATATTTTCACATATGAGTTTTTTTCGGCGATATCGGCAAATGTTTTCCCGTTTATTATGTACACTTCGCTGTCTTCTTCAGCGTCTACAAAAACGTCAAATGTTATGCTTTTCAGGACGCATGACGCCGACAGCATGCATATATCGTTTTTATACAAACGGTAAAGCGTGATCTCGCGCCCGTCTTCCGAAAGTATATATGCGCGCAGACATCCTTTTTTTATAAATATCGCTCCTGTACATTCATTCGATCCGGAATGTATATTGCTGCCTTTTGAGAAAAACTCTTCGCTTGTCATTTTGCATATGAGTCCGCGTTCGGTCTGCGAAAGCTTTGCCCATAGCGGGAAGTTTTCGGAAAAAAACGCCGTGCATGCCCCGGTATCCATAATTGACCTTCTTTCTGTTCGCCGAACCGGTAAAGCGGGAATATGTTTTACCGGTGATTTTTTACTGAAACCCGGCCGGGAAAAGATTCCCGGGCAGGGTTTTCACTTTTTAGAGCTTTATCGCGTTATCTTTTATATAGTTCAGAGCAAGATCCTGTAACACTATCATTTTTACGTAAGGCTCGCCATATGTTGAAACAAATTGGCTGTAATCTTCCGAATTTGTGTTTTTGAGGAAGTAAGCTCTTATATTATCGTCTGTCGCGGTAAACCTGAGTGTTTCGGCGATGGCCTGCGTACACAGACAGAATTTTACAGAGTCCTCTATTTGTTCCCTGCTTTGGTCTATCAACTCCTCTTTAGATGATATACCTATGTTTGTGAGGAGTGTGTCTAATTCCATACCGTACATAGTTGCCTGTATTTTGTAAGCATTTATAAGTGTCTTTTCCTGGATGTCTATCATTGATTCGGGAAGAGTTTCCGTAAATTTGGATTCATCAAGTAAATACTGCTGGATATACGTAAGAATAGCAGAGTTTTGCAACTGTTCGTAAAGGCCATCACGCATCTCGGTCAGTGTTTCCCAACCGTATGTTTCCGAAAAGTTTTCGCTTATCAGCTCGTCTGTAAGCTCAGGCATCACTTTTTCTTCGATATAATTTATAGTTGTCGTAAAAACCGCAGGCTTGCCCGCAAGGTCGGGATTGTTTTCATAAGGGTCAGGGAATGTCACGTTTACGTCAAATGTTTCGCCGGGTTTATGCCCTATCAGCTGTTCGAGAAAATCGTCTATATAATTTGTTACGCCTATTGTAACAGTCGTCCCCGCGCCGTCGGTGCTCCCGTTTTCAAAAGCGACTCCGTCTATTTTCCCCACATAATCGATATTTACGCTGTCACCGTCAGCTACGTTTCTGTCGGTGACTTTTTTTGTCTGTTCCAGGCTTGATGTATACAAGTCTATTTGAGATTGAAGCTTTTCGTCGGAAACCGTATGTGTTTCCTTCGGTATTTCAACGCCTGTAAGCTGAGGGAGTTTTACGAAATAGCATGCGTCTATCCCTTCCCATTTCCCTCCAGAGGTAAGACCTTGGCTGTAGTTGAACTCTTCCTCATTTGTTTCGGTTTCCGTCTCTTCCTCGTTTGAAGGCTCATCGGTCTTCGGTTCATCGTATACGCACGCGCAGAGAAGTGTCATGAAAACGGCGAGTATCACCGCTGCGGCAAGAAATCTTTTGGATAATTTCATAAATGTCTCCTCATTTCATAAAATATATATAATATCATTTTACATTATTTTTGTATTCCATATGTGAAAAAAATGTATTTTTACTGAAAACAACAAAATATTTGACCGGTATATGTTATATATGGGATATGTCAATGTCGTTCCACACGCGCTTTTTTAGAGATATTTTCAAAAACTCTTTATTTTTTATGAGAAATGTGGTATAATTCAAAAATAAAAGGAGGAGCGCTTTATGAGCTTTAATTCTCTTAACAGGGTGATTTCGCTTATGCTTCGTGTCGCTGACATGCAGAACGCGACGGATCCGGTCATACCTTTCGAGCCTCAGAAGCCGGCTCCTGATATTTCTCCTCCCGCTGTGCCGTTTGAACGCAGGATCCCCGAAGAAGTCGGAGTTTCGTCGGAGGTCATAAGAGAATATGTCTTACGCCTCTATTCCGAAAAAGCAGCGGCGCAGCAAACTCTTCTGATATTGCGTTACGGGAAAGTTATATGTGAGGCGGGTTTCAGGGGATATGACACACATATATGGAAGAATCTTTTTTCCGCGTCGAAAAGCGTGACGGCGGTAGCTATAGGATTGTTGATGGATGAGCATAAGATAAAAGCCACCGATAAGGTGGTAGACATATTGTCCGGATATGTAACGCCTATCGTGAAAATGAAACTTTCCTCACTTACGGTAAAGCATCTTTTGACAATGAGGTCTTCTGTTATGTTCAGCGAGCCCAATTCGGTGACAGACGAGGATTGGGTGAAAGGTTTTTTTAATGCGCCGCTGAAAGGTAAGCCTGGAAAAACATTTGCGTATAACAGTCTCAACTCGTATATGCTGTCCGTCATAGTCAGGGAAGTATCGGGAGAATCCCTGACTGAGTATTTAAGGAAACGGCTTTTTGAGCCCCTTGGCATTTCGGAGTATTTCTGGGAACGTTGTCCGCGTGGATATGAAAAAGGAGGATGGGGTTTGTATATGAAGCCGGAGGATTTCGCGAAGATCGGGATCCTTATCCAAAACGGAGGGTTATGGGAAGGCCGAAGGATATTGTCCGCGCGGTTTATCTCCGCAGCGGTCAAGCGTCAGGCGGCAGTTCCCGAAGAATATGGCGGGTTTGATTACGGATATCAGATATGGGTTGGCCGTAAGGGCAATTCTTTTTTATTTAACGGCATGACGGGACAGAACCTTATCTGCTTTCCCGAAAGCGGGATAATTGTGGTGTCAAACGCTGGAAACGGCGATATTTTTCAGCAAAATGAATTTTTCAGGATAACAGAGGAGTTTTTTGACAGAAGGTTTGAGGGGGCTCTTCCTCAGGACAAAGCCGCGCGGTCGAGGCTTAAACGAACCCTGTTTTCGGTTATGTATCCTGAAAATAAGATGCCTTTTGATCTTAGGAGCGTTCTTGACGGTAAAAAATATTTTACCAAGGAAAAGCACGCAGCCTCTGTCGGCTTGTATCCGGTCTTGCTTCAGGCGGTTCAGAACAATTATTCGTGCGGGACGCGTTCTATCGGGTTTGATATAAAAGACGGGAAATTTTTTATGATATATGAGCAGAGCGATGAGACATACTGTATGGAACTTGGTTTTTCAAAGCCTGTAACTACGGTGATATCGATGCATGGTGAGGAGTATGCCGTCAACGCCGGCGGGAGGTTCGCGTTTGACGAGGACGGACGCCGTGTCTTTATAATGGAAATAGATTTTATTGAGTTTCCGTGTAAAAGGATTATAAAAATGTTTTATGATGATGACGAGGTCGTTTTTGAGTTTTCAGAAACGCCCGGCATGTCTCTTTGTAACAATGTGCTCAATGTTATTTTCCGTGCGTTGCGTTCCGGGTTTCTGAGTTCCGCTGCGATATCAAGGCTTGATCCTGATTTTATAAAATATAAAACAGAACGCCTTTTTTCCCCGGTTCTAAAAGGAGAGGAGATATAAATTGCTCAAAAGGTTATTGACAAATAAAAAAGTAATGTTTATTCTGAAATTGCTTCCTTTTATATTGATAGGGGCAATAGCTTTATGGTTCTGGCTGTCCGGAGAGACATTTTCAACAGAGAATCTTTTGGCTCATTCGCCTGAAAATCCTCTTTTGGCTGTTTTTTTCCTCTTGTTGCTTTACGCTTTGAAAAGTTTGTCTGTGTTCCTTCCCATCATGGCGTTGTATATCGCGGGCGGGACTCTTTTCCATCCTCTTACAGCGATATTGATAAACCTGGCGGGGACGATGATATGCGCGATCGTTCCGTATTGGTTAGGATATTTTTCAGGCTCTGAATACGCGGAGCATCTTGTTGAGAAACATCCTAAAATCGGTTCTTTTATGAAATCCCGTAAGATGAACGATGTTTTTCTTTGTTATTTTCTGCGTGTCATAAGCGTTTTGCCGGGGGATATAGTCAGCCTTTATCTGGGCGCCTCAAAGATGAAATTTACAAAATATCTTCTGGGAAGTTTCCTCGGAGTTTTTCCCGGCACGGTTTTTTGTACGCTTATGGGTTCCAGTATCACCGATCCTTTGTCTCCGATGTTTCTCGTATCGGCGGCGTTTACGGTGGTTCTGTCCGTATCGTCGTTCGCAGGATACAGGATATACCAGAGGAACAGTGAAAAAACTTCCGTAAAATAAATATTGATATTATCGTCTTGATATATTAAGATGTGGACAATAGAGGTTTATGGAGAGACCGAACAAGAAAGAAGCCGTGAATATATACGAGCGGTGAGCGGTAAACTCCGTGAGTTGCGGGGCAGAGTGGACATCTGGGGTTGTTAACCTGCCTTGCGGATCGATGTGAGGGGGCGCGGAGTATCAGCGGGGTCCGAACGTTTTTTGAAACGTTCGGACTTTTTTGTGTAGAAATTATCTTGATATGTTAACTTAACTTAATTCTTTTGTCCCATGATATAGATGCCAGTAAAGCCCTTTTTGCGCAATCAGATCCTCATGGCTTCCTCTTTCCGTGATTTCCCCGTCTTCCAGGACCATAATCGCGTCTGCGTTGCGCACGGTACTTAAGCGATGTGCTATGACAAAGACCGTTCGGCCTTCCATCAGCCGATCCATCCCTTTTTCGATCAGCGCCTCGGTCCTTGTATCGACGGATGATGTCGCCTCATCCAGAATAAGTACAGGAGGGTCGGCAATAGCGGCGCGGGCTATTGATAAAAGCTGCCTTTGACCCTGGGAAAGGTTCGCCCCGTCCGAGGTGATCACGGTATCGTAGCTTTGCGGTAAGCGACGTATGAATGAGTCCGCGTTCGCAATACGAGCCGCTTCATATATTTCTTCATCAGTAGCGTCCGGTTTACCGAAACGTATATTTTCGGCGATCGTTCCGGTAAATAAATGAGTGTCTTGCAGCACGATGCCAAGTGAGCGCCTTAAAGCGTCTTTTTTGATATCTTTTACATTAAATCCGTCATATAATACACATCCGGATTGAACGTCGTAAAACCTGTTTATCAAATTGGTGATGGTTGTTTTTCCCGCTCCTGTCGGCCCGACAAACGCTATCTTTTGGCCAGGTTTCGCGTACAGGCTGATTTTTTTCAAAATCATATGTTTGCTGTCATAGCCGAAATCCACATTATCAAAACGTACATCACCCCTGAGGGGGACAAGAGTTTTGTCTTCTTTTTGCCAAAACCAGCTTTGTTTTTCCGTGTTGGCTCCGGTCTTTTTGATGAGATCGATTTCCCCCTCGTCGACTTCCGGAGTCTGACTCATCGCTTCAAAAACTCGTTCAGCGCCGGAAAGCGCCGCGAGAAGAAAATTGCTTTGCTGGGTAAACTGATTGATCGGCGCCGCGGCCTGTCGCACAAAAACCAGATAACTTGCGAGGCTTCCTATATCCGTTTTGTTGTTCATGGCCATAATCCCGCCGAGTATCGCAACGATAGCGTAATTTACATAAGAAATACTTACGACCGCGGGGATCATTGTCGCCGAAAAAGCTTGTGCTCCTGTCCCTGCGCGACGCAGGATTTCGTTTTTTATACGGAAATTTTTGATACTTTCCCGCTCGTGGTTGAATACTTTGATTATTTTTTGTCCGCTGACCATTTCTTCTATGTATCCGTCAAGATCTCCGAGCCCGCTCTGTTGTTTCGTGTAAAACGCTTTGCTTTTGCCCGCGCTGAATTTTATATATAAAAACATTGCCGCATAGCATACTGCGACTATCAGTGAAAGCTTCCAGTTTAATATAAAAAGAATGATTAATGTTCCAACCATCTGAATAAAGCTTTGTATTACCATTGTGAAACTGTTGTTCAATGCGTCTGAGACAGTATCTATATCGTTGGTGAAATAGCTCATTATATCTCCGTGACGGCGGCGGTCAAAAAAACTCAAAGGAAGGGTCTGGAGATGTGAGAACAAGTCTCTTCTGATGTCAAATAATATCTTTTGCGCGCCTTTTACCATTATCTGCGTATAACCAAACGTTGCGGCAACTCCGGAAAAATATACTACTGTCGTTATCATGATGCCGGGTATGAGCCTTTCCGGGTTCCCGTATGCCAGGCTGTTGACGACCGGACGGATCATATAATTCCCCAGAAGGTTAGCGAGCGCGCTTATGCAAACCAGGATCCCCACCGCCAGAAGCAGAAAACGGTGGCGGCCCATATATGTGAACAGTGTCCGCAATGTATAACGCAGGTTTTTAGGCTTTTTCGAGCTGATTTGTCTTGCCGGCACTAAATTCGCCCCCTCTCGTTTGCGATTCATATATTTCCCTGTATATAGGTTCGTTTTGTAATAATTGCTCATGGGTCCCGTTTGCAATTACCCGGCCGTCGTTCATAACGATGATCTGGTCTGTTTCGATGACCGAGGATATCCTTTGGGCGATAATTATTTTTGTCATTTCGCGAATATTCCCCAGAGATTTTCTGATACTTGCTTCTGTCGCTGTGTCTACCGCGCTGGTCGAGTCGTCAAAAATCAATATTTTAGGGTGTTTAAGAAGCGTACGGGCAATGCATATGCGTTGTTTTTGTCCTCCCGAGACATTTACCCCTCCGTGTTCCAGCATGGTGTCGAGACCTTGAGGGAGATTGCTGATGAAGTCATCGACACAGGCGGCTCGGCAGGCTTCATGGATTGTTTCATCATCCGCATGTGGGTTCCCCCATAAAAGATTCTCACGTATAGTTCCTGAGAATAACACATTTTTTTGAAGCACTATTCCCACACCGTCCCGAAGCGTTTTCAGATCGTATTCCCGGACATCATGCCCGCCGACTTTTACGCTTCCTTCTGTAGCGTCGTACAGGCGGGGGATCAGTTGCACAAGTGTGGTCTTCGCCGAGCCTGTTCCTCCAATTATTCCTACTGTCTGACCTTCTTTGATATTGAGATTTACGCACGACAGCGCATACGCCTTTGCGTTTTCTTTATATTTGAATGATACATTTTCAAAACAGACACTTCCTGCGGGGATGTTTGTTTCCCCGTTTTCGGGGGAAGTGAGCATGATTTTTTCATCGAGGACTTCACTTATTCTCTGTGCGCTTGACAAAGAGCGGCTTAATAGCAAGAAAACATTTGATATCATCATCATGGAATTCATGATCTGGAAAACATAGCTTAAAAACCCGGTAAGTTCTCCTACTTGCAATGACGAGTTTATTATCATGTTTCCGCCAAACCACATGATTAAAATAATTGCCGTATACAATGTCAGCTGAAATGCGGGCATGTTCAGCACAGCGTACTTGAAAGTGTCCTGGCTTGTGTCCGACATTGTTTTGTTTACCTTATCAAATTTTTCCTGCTCATATTCGCCCCGGACAAAAGCTTTTACGGTGCGTATCGCTGTCAGGCTTTCCTGAACGGTATTGTTCAGTTTATCGACCGCTTTTTGTAAAAGCAGATATCTCGGAGCGATTTTATTTACTATATAAAACAGGATTATCCCGAGTACAGGTGCGCAAAATACAAAAATAAACGCTAATTTCGTGTTCATCCGAAACGATAAAAATAATCCAAATATCAGCATCACAGGTCCGCGTACCATAGGGCGGAATCCTCCGTTGACCGCATTTTGCAGAATTGTGACGTCTGTTGTCATACGTGTTATCAAAGACGAAGTCTCAAAACGGTCCAAATTGGAAAATGAAAACTCCTGCACACGTTCAAACTGCGCCTCACGTATACGCGAGCCCCATCCGTAAGAGGCCCTTGCCGCGAATTTCGCGTATAAAAGCCCTGTAACCAGTGACAACAGCGCGCAAATCGCCATTTGGCCGCCTTTATGCAGTATATATGGTATGTCATGGTGCGCAGTACCGATATCTATAAGGTCCGCCATCAATATGGGGATAATAAGTTCAAATCCGGTCTCTATAATTACAAGCAGGGCTCCTGTTATCATGTCTTTACGGTACGGACCGAGATACCTGAGCAGAGTTTTCAAGCTTTTCATGTCTCATCCTTCTTTTCCTCGCGAAAGTTCTGATAAACACGGGCAAGATATTCCGCGAAACATGTTTTATCGTTTTCGCTGAATCCGCGGAGCATTATTTTTTCCGTTTCACGGCAGCGAAGCCGCCATTTTTGTTGAGCAGCGTATCCTTTATCTGTCAGTTCTATTGAATTACTGCGTCTGCTTTCCTCATCGGTTTTTTTCGTAATAAATCCGTTTTTTTCGAGCGCGACAAGCATTCTGGAAACAGCAGCGGAATCGATCTGGAAGTAGTCCGCCAGGTCTTTTTGACAGCAAGCCCCGCGTTTCGCCAGATAGGCGAGTATTTTCGGCTGTCCTATTTCCAAACCGAGATCTCCTATATACGGTCTTAAATAGTTCCTTTGAGCGTGAAACGCACGATATAATAGCATATAGAATGTTTTTTCCACTGAACATGACCTCCTGGCTTGAATAATTGACGTATCAATTATTGATAAGTCAATTATATATGAATAAATTCAGTTTGTCAATGCTTTACGGTCATAAATTTTAATGAAAAGCTATCCGGATCTCGGTCAGAGCGGGATTTCCGCTGTGTAATAAATATTTTATGAAAAATCAAAACAAATCAAGAATATTTATATCATATTATTATTTGCATATTCAAAATAAAAACCCGGATGTTCCCCATTCCAAACGGGGAATATCCGGGTAAATCTATACCTGAAAGTTAAAAAGGTCAGTCGAGTTCAAGCGCGCCGGTATATAATTGATAATATGTGCCCTTCAGCTTGAGAAGATCGTCATGTGTCCCACGCTCGATTATGCGACCGTGATCCAGGACCATGATAGCGTCAGCGTTATGCACGGTAGAAAGACGGTGAGCGATGACAAAAACGGTTCGACCTGTCATAAGAGCGTCCATGCCTCGCTGGACAATCGCCTCGGTCCGTGTATCGATCGAGCTGGTGGCCTCGTCCAATATCATGACGGGAGGATCGGCAACGGCGGCTCGGGCAATCGCAAGAAGCTGTCTTTGTCCTTGGCTGAGATTCGCGCCGTTCCCTGTCAGCATAGTGTTGTATCCTTCGGGCAGACGTCGGATAAAATCGTCCGCCCCGGCAAGTTCCGCGGCCGCGATACATTCTTCGTCACAGGCTTTCAGGTTGCCGTAACGGATATTTTCCATGACCGTGCCTGTAAAAAGATTTGTATCCTGCAAAACAATGCCTAAGCTGCGGCGCAGATCTGATTTTTTTATTTTATTTATATTGATGCCGTCATAACGTATCTTTCCGTCGTTGATATCGTAAAAACGATTGATAAGGTTTGTGATGGTTGTTTTACCTGCTCCGGTGGATCCGACAAACGCCACCTTTTGTCCGGGTTTCGCGTACAGGGAAATATTGTGAAGAACGGTCTTTTCCGGTGTGTAGCCGAAATTGACGTCAAAAAACCTTACATCCCCCTGTAAACGTGTGTATGTGACTGTTCCGTCATGGTGCTGGTGCTTCCATGCCCAGACGTTTGTGGTCTCTTTGCATTCGCTTACGCTTCCGTCAGGATTCTCTGTCGCGTTTACCAAAGTGACATATCCTTCGTCTGTTTCAGGCTCTTCGTCTAACAGCGCGAATATACGGTGAGCGCCTGCAAGGCCCATGATGACCATGTTTATCTGATTGGATACTTGCCCTACAGAGCCGGCAAACTGTTTTGTCATATTGAGAAAAGGAACTACAATGCTTATACTGAAAGCCATACCGGAAATGCTTATATTGGGTATATCGGATAAAAGCAGCGCACCGCCTACCAACGCGACCACAACATACATCACGTTGCCTATATTCCCCAGCAACGGCATCAAAATATTGGCGAACCGGTTACCGTTACGCGCATTAAAGAAAATTTCCCCGTTCACTTTGTCAAAATCTTCTTTCGCGCCGTTTTCATGGCAGAAAACTTTTATTACTTTTTGCCCTGTCATCATTTCTTCCATAAAAGCTTCTGCTTTTGCCAGTGTGACCTGCTGGCGCAAAAAGTATTTAGATGAACGGTTTGTTATCGCGCGGGCCGAAATCACCATACATACGATCCCGGCAACGACCAGAAGGGCAAGTATTATGCTGTAATACATCATTATACAGAATACCACTAACAGCGTGATCCCCGCGATGGTCATTTGCGGCAGACTCTGGCTGATCATCTGGCGGAGGGTGTCGACATCGTTGGTATAATAGCTCATGATATCGCCGTGACCGTTGGTATCAAAATATTTGATTGGCAGATCCTGCATGTGGCTGAACATCTTTTCACGCAGTTTTTTCAGCGAGCCCTGCGTTATGATCGCCATCATCTGTGTATAAAATGTTCCCGCGATAAGGCTGATGATATACATTATAACAAGAACCAAGACATATGTAAGTATACGCCCGGCAACGGACGACCAGTCTCCGCTTTGGTATGTTTCATCAACAACGGCTATGACTTTTTGAAGAAATACGGCAGGGATCGCGCTGACAATGGCATTGATCAAAATGCATAATATTGTAACCGGCAGCAATACAGGATAAAATTCAAACAATGTACGGAGAAGCCTGCGAAGCACTCCTTTCGGCGCGCGTTGTCCACGCGCTGTTGTGGAAGGGGAGGAGGACGCTTTATTTTTCGTCATCTTGATCACCCGCCTTATTCTGTGAAGTGTATACCTCACGGTATATTTCGCTTGTTTTCATCAATTCGTCGTGAGTTCCTATAGCGCTTATGCTTCCGCCGTCCATCACTACGATACGATCGGCGTCTTGTACGGAAGCGACTCTTTGTGCGATTATGATTTTTGTGGTTTCGGGAATGAACTCTCTGAATCCCTGACGGATCAGCGCGTCGGTCCGTGTATCGACAGCGCTGGTAGAGTCATCCAAAATCAGGATTTTCGGCTTTTTCAAAAGCGCGCGCGCTATACATAAACGCTGTTTCTGTCCTCCAGAGACATTTGCTCCTCCCTGTTCGATCCATGTGTCATATTTGTCAGGGAACTGACGGATAAATTCATCGGCCTGAGCCAGTTTACAGGCTTCGAGCATTTCTTCATCGGTAGCGTCGGGGTTGCCCCATCTCAGATTATCTTTTATAGTCCCGCTGAACAAAACGTTTTTTTGTAATACCACTGCGACATTGTTGCGAAGAACTTCCAGATCATACTTTCGTACATCCTCACCGCCTACTTTGACGCTCCCTTCCGTGACGTCATAAAGCCTCGGTATGAGCTGGACCAACGTGGATTTAGATGAGCCTGTCCCTCCCAGTACTCCAATAACTTCGCCTGATTTGATATGCAGATTTACGCCGGCAAGAGCCATGCGTTCGGCTTTTTTAGAATATTTGAAGCTGACACTGTCAAAATCGACAGAACCGTCTTTTACTTCGGTGAGAGCGTTTTCGGGGCTTGTCAGATTACTTTTCTCCGTAAGGACTTCAACGATACGTTCAGCGGATTCTATAGACATTGTAATCATTACAAAGACCATAGACAGCATCATCAAACTCATAAGTATCTGAAAACTGTATGTAAGTATTGCCGACATTTGCCCTACGGCTATTTCAGCGCCGCGGCTTGTTATCACGGCATATGACCCGAACGAGAGAACAAACGCCATTCCGGCGTATACGCAAAATTGCATCAGGGGGTTATTGAGCGCCATGATCCTTTCCGCGCGGGTGAAGTCTTTACATACATTTTCCGCGGCGGTCGCGAATTTTTTCTTTTCATATTCTTCGCGCACAAAGCTTTTTACAACGCGCATGGCCTGTACGTTTTCCTGGACCGAATCGTTAAGCGCGTCATATTTACGGAATACCCGGCGGAAAATCGGTGTAGCTGCTTTGATTACCAACGCAAGCCCTACTCCGAGCAGGGGGATGGTTACAAGAAAGATCATTGCCAGACGTCCGCCCATTGCGAACCCCATGATAAATGAGAAAATAAGCATAAGCGGTCCGCGAATGGCCACGCGGATAATCATCATGAACGACATTTGTACGTTTATGACGTCTGTGGTCATTCGTGTCACCAAACTGGACACGGAAAATTTATCGATATTCTCAAAGGAGTAATCCTGAATACGGTAAAACATGTCTTTCCGCAGATTGCGCGCGAATCCCGTTGACGCCATCGCGCAGGTGTTTCCTGCCGCCACTCCGAAAATCAGGGACAATATAGCCATGACGAGCAGCTGGATGCCGTATTTTATAATGACGTCCATTTCACAGTCCGCCTGCATTTCATTTACCAGATTGGCGATGGTAAACGGGATTATACATTCCAGGACAACTTCGACTATTACTAAAAGAGGTGTCAGAATAGCTGCCTTTTTATATTCACGGATGCTTCGGGCAAGGGTTTTTATCATATGTTGCATTCCTCCAAAACGATATGCGCGGATCGCGCAGTAAGAATATAATAAAATACTGGGTCAATAAAATATTTGTGAGATACATAAAACGGTATTTCCCGGATAAAGAGTATTCAGGGAACGCGTAAAAAGAACAGTTTTCGTCATAATAAAAACAAATTCATACATTGTTTTATTTGTTTTTGCGGCGGAAAAAAAGATATTTGTTCATAAGCCATAATTCCCATACTATCTCTGTAATTTACGGTAAAATTTTATTGAATAAGTAAATTTTAACGCAAATTAAAAATATTGTCAATACGGTCTTTGGTCTGTTTTGTTGAAAATTTTGTGTCAGATATATATGACGGAACGTAAAGTCTGATTATTCCTTCTTTATTTTTTATTTTATCGGCATAATTGCTGATGTGGCGTTTTGATATTAAAAAATATCGCCTCTGCCGTCAAGGAATAAACAAGTTTTTCAACGGCTGTATCAAAGGATTGTAGGTATTATACGCCTTTCTGTATATCTGACTGAATGCGGTGGAGCCTGTAATCTCTAATAAATACCGGGGCAACAGCATTGCCGCCGCCGACTCTGAGTTCAGAATCGGCGGCGGATTGATTTTTTTATATTTTGTCACCGCAACGCGAATATTCGCGTGAATAATTGAACGGTATTATTTTATTACCCCGAAAACGCAAGGTTTTTCATTATTTTCAGGAAGTGCAAGCCTTTTTTCTTTGACCATTGTCTCGATGATAAAAGCCATGACATCCAACTGGTGATGAATGAACGCAAGCTGTTCTGTTTTATCTCTCAACGCTCTCGGAATGAAATCTTTTAATATTTGTGCAGCGATGTCACATATTTCGATCATGCTTTGGCAAATATCTTCCGCTAACGGTTTTAACAGCGGCCAGATAGTGTCACTAAGTGTTTCGGCCGAAAACACCGGGAACGCCGCGGACAAATTCCCGTTTTTACTTGAAATAAACCCTTCTTCAATAAGAGATATCAACATCTCATTATCCGTATCCGCCGATTTTTCCAGGATGGCGTCACACATCGCTTTCACGGATTGATTCCAGTTCCTGGGCTTCCAAAATTGACATTTTTCAATGATACGATAGTTTTCTACCGAGAAATAGGCAGTGTGCTCATCGTTTTCACACTGGATATAAAGACCGTTAAAGTGATGATACCGATAGTCGTTATCATATCCAAATATGAACCCATAGCTGCCGTTTGAAAGCGGAGGATAATCCCCGAAACGCTTTCGCTCGATCTCGTCGGAAAGGTTTAGCGCAAACACCATCGTCAGATTGGCAAAAGTCCATTTCAGTCTGTTACGATTATAATCATTTCCCTTAAAATCCAATGATTCCAGTGCCGGGAGAACTTCTGACAATTTTTTATCGAACCGTTCTGCCGCTTTTTCGTAGACAGGTCTGATTTTATTTGTCAGTTCTTTTTCGTACTCCTCTGTGAAGATAATGATATCAGTCTGATATTTATCACCGATTTTTTTGATGATATCATGCTTCAGCAGCAGTTCAATTTCGTCTTCCAAATAAACTACCGCGACGCCGAGTTCTGTGGACAGTTCCTGTATTGTTACGGGAGCATGATAAGCGCTAAGTACTATGTTTCCCGGCAGTTTTCTGTTAAACAGCTGCCAGTAACAAGTATTGTCGCCTCCGCCCCAAAAGTCCATACGGAAAATCCCGGGATCATAACTTTTTTTCCCGAATTCTCTTGACATGCATATACCCTCTTTCAATATTTTTCTTGTTTTGAAAAGATAATATTTTACCATTTCGATACTGATACCGAAGCTGGTTGAAATTTCAGAACAGCTTTTACCGTAAATATAGTAAGCAATTGTTGTTTCGCGATACTGTTTTGTAAGAAGAGACAATTCTCGGCGCAAAAGATTGAGTTGCTCCGATTTCAGATATTCTTCTTCGGGTGTTTCCCAATATGTCCCGACGAAATTATCATCAAATTCCATCGTTCTGATGTTGCTTTTGCGTATGTGCTTCTTAAATGTGTTTTCTGCGATCCGCCACATAAAGCTGTAAAAAGCATCTTCATTTCTTAATTGGTGCGCGCACTTTAACACCTCGTAGATAATATCGTTTGTCAAGTCTTCAGCTTCTGACTTATTATAAAGTCTTGATAGCGAAAAAGCAAAAATATTTTTTATGTTATCAGTTAATATTTCCGCTGCTTTTTCCTGTTCCAAAATTTCACCTCCGGTTTTTTGCAGAAAGCTTTCGCCTATATAGTATCTGATGAACGTTATCGGTTAATCGTGATTTTATTATATCAAGAAAAATAAAAATCACAATATGAAAAAAACTTTTTATGTTCTTATTTTAATGTTGAGAATCCGAAAAAAACGCCGCGCCAGAAGGTAGGACAATAAATCAAAAAAATAAAGCCGGACCCAAACGAACTGGATCCAGCGTCACACTGTAAAAAGTGACTAAAAAAGACGCAGAGTCAATCCGGTCGAATAATCAAGCATAAAAAATACGCTGAACCCAATTCGTTTTGGGTTCAGCGTCACGCTGGCGTGCCCGAAGGGATTCGAACCCCCGACCTAATGGTTCGTAGCCATTCACTCTATCCAGCTGAGCTACGGGCACATATCGGAACTTGTATAAGATATAATAGCATATTTTGTTCCTAAATGCAATACCTAAATTGAAAAAAAACAGTGAATTAAAAAAAATTACGCCGGAAGTCCGTAGAAATCATATTTTCTGAATAGAAACATATATTTTACTACAATACAAATTTTTGGACGGTGATTTATAATGATGGTATTTTCTGCAAAGGTCACAAAAGCTAAGCTTCTTATCCTGGCGGCTTGCTGTTGCTGTCTCGCTCTTGTAATAATTCTCGCGGTGCCCGCAAACAGCTCAAAAACAAACGCTCAGACATCGAATCTCGCAAAAACAAATGAAGACAGAGTCTCTTTTCTTGAGCAGTACGGCTGGGACGTTTCCGATGAGCCTGTAGAGGTTACGGATGTAGTTATCCCGACTACTTTTGACAGTACTTACGAAACTTATAACACACTGCAGAAATCTCAGGGACTCGATCTTGAGAATTATAAAGGCGAAAAAGCAACAAGATATACTTATGAGGTAACTAATTATGAGCCTGAACAGACAAGTGCGGTCCATGCGAATATACTTGTTGTGAAGGATAAAGTTGTCGCGGGGGATATCTCGTCTTCGGCGATGGGAGGATTTATGCACGGGTTTGAGAAGCCTAAGCAGAACAGTCAGGCGACCAATACCGGAAGTTCTGTTGAGGAAGCCCTTGACTCCCTGAATGAATATTCGGACAAATAGAAAAAGTCAAAAGCCGTATCGTAACATTATGCCGTTATATTTTTAACGGCGGATGGAATAAACCGCGGCAGGGTCTAATGTTTATTTAGACCCTGCCGCGGTTTGGTTTTACTGATTTCTTGTTGCTTCCGCGCCAAGTAATAAATTTTTCAGTCACAACAAAAAATATCTAAAATCATTTTACATCGATTTGAGGAAGCTTTAATGTTATCCGGGCGAATGTAAATTTATAACAACTGAAAATATAAAATATCTTCGCGTCTGAGTAAAGATCAAGAAAGTACTTTGATTCCGTTTTTTTACAAAAATAATATTAAAAAGTTTTTATCCGGCTATTGACAAATCGTGAAAACCGGTATATAATATGAATGGTTATTCATATGAACATATGAAAGGATGATAACTTTGAGTGTACATTCACATGAGGCAGTAGTGTCGCGGGCAAAAAAAGATTTCCCTTCTGAAGAGGAACTTTATGATATGACAAATCTTTTTAAGATGTTCGCGGATTTTACGAGGGTCAGGATACTTTTCGCGTTACTCAGGTCTGAGATGTGTGTGATCGATATCGCGATGCTTCTCGGAATGGAGCAGTCCGCTATATCTCATCAGCTCAGGCTTTTGAAGCAGGGCAAGCTTGTGAAGGCGAGGCGGGAGGGAAAGCACATACTGTATTCGTTGGACGACTCACATGTTGAGCAGATACTTGATTGCGGGATAGAACATATCGAGGAGAGGTAGTATGAAAAAGCTTGTTAGGATAATTATTGGAGCGGTGTTGTTTTTTACGGCTCTGCTCCTGCCTTTTGAGGGGATCGCGAGATTTTTACTGTTTGCCGTACCGTATATTATTCTTGGTTATGATGTTGTTTTCAAAGCCGGGAAACATATTATAAGGGGCAAACTTTTAGATGAGAACTTTCTTATGACGTTGGCTACCGTAGGAGCTTTTGCGATAGGTGAATATCCCGAAGCCGCCGCCGTGATGCTTTTTTACCAGGTGGGGGAAATGTTTCAGGATTACGCCTCGGAGAAATCAAAAAAGTCCGTTAAAGCTCTTATGAAGCTCAGACCTGAGAGTGTCCGGGTTATGCGTGACGGCAAACAGATCATGGTCGATCCTTCCGAAGTCATGCCCGGTGAGATCATTGTTGTAAATCAGGGCGAGGTGGTCGCTTTGGACGGTAAGATAATAAAAGGAGAGACCTTTCTTGATACCGCTGTTGTTACGGGAGAATCTGTTCCTTTTGAGGCGTCGGAGGGAAGTTCGGTGGTTAGCGGCAGCGTTAACCTGAACGGTGTTATACATATTGAGGTTTCCAAACCTTATGGCCAATCCGTTGTTTCAAGAATAATTGATCTTGCCCAGACAGCGGCTGAAAAGAAAACCAAAAGTGAGCGTTTTATAACCAGATTCGCTAAAATATACACACCAGCAGTGGTCGGGCTCGCTGTTTTGATCTCGGTCGTTCCCCCGTTGTTTACCGGTTTTGATTTTCCCGTGTGGATTTACCGCGCGTTGATCTTTCTTGTCATAAGCTGTCCTTGCGCGCTGGTCCTGTCTGTTCCTATGAGTTATTTTGCGGGGCTCGGAGGCGCTTCTCGTTCAGGGATTCTCGTGAAGGGAGGCAATTCCCTTGAGGCTCTCGCTAAAGCAGGGATATTTGTTTTTGATAAAACAGGGACGCTTACCGAAGGTTCTTTCAGGGTCGTTGAAATAGTTTCAGAGGATAAGCAGGAGCTTTTGCGCTGCGCGGCAATCGCCGAAAAAACATCGCCGCACCCTGTAGCGGTCGCGATAAAAAAAGCGTATACCGGGGAGATCCCTGACGCGGACAAAATAAATGAGGAATTCGGTAAAGGCGTTGAGTGTGTTTATAACGGTGAAGTTATAGTGGCGGGAAACGAAAAGATAATGGAAAAGCATAAGATAGATTATTCTGCCGCGTCTGAGGAGGGAAGTGTTGTTTATGTCGCTAAAAACAATATTTGTATCGGGTATATAGTTGTTTCTGATAAGATCAAGCAAAGAAGCGCTGAAGCCGTTGTAAAACTTAAAAAGCAAGGTGCGTTGAAAACAGTTATTCTTACGGGGGATTCCCGTCATTCGGGGGAGACCGTGGCCGCGGAACTCGGCACGGACGAGGTTTACAGTGAACTTCTGCCTGAGCAGAAGGTGGAGAAGATACGTGATCTGATCTCGGGAAAACCCGAAAAGTCTTCTGTGATATTTGTGGGAGACGGGATAAACGATGCTCCCGCGCTGGCTTGTGCCGATGTCGGTATAGCGATGGGAGGTATCGGTTCCGACGCGGCGGTAGAAGCCGCGGACGTCGTGATAATGAACGATGATCTGACACGTCTTGTCTCTCTCGTGAAGATAGCGAGAAGAACGCGCAGAGTCGTTGTTGAAAATGTTGTGTTCGCCCTTGTGTTCAAAGCGGCGGTCATGGTTTTGGGAGCGTTAGGGCTTGCCGGGATGTGGCCCGCGGTGGTCGCGGACGTCGGGGTCGCGGCGATCGCGGCGTTGAACGCTTTGAGGTGCCTTAAAAAGGAG
>CALWNV010000033.1 GCA_944382895.1 uncultured Clostridia bacterium
AGTAGCAGCGGTAAGCGCCGCATCGGCAAACTGCTGCGTAGGATAGCCGACAGACTCTGCAAACACTTCCAAAAATGAACCGCACCCAGAAGAGCATGCCTCATTAAGCAAAATATTTTCTATCGCTCCGTTTTTCAAACGTATACACTTCATATCCTGCCCGCCGATATCAAGGATAAAATCTACACCTGGCAAAAAATGCTCAGCTGCTTTATAATGAGCAATAGTCTCTACCTCACCTATGTCAAATCCATAAGCTGTTTGCAGCATTTTCTCGCCATACCCAGTTATCCCGGCACTTACAAGAACAGCCGTATCCGGAAGTTTTGCATACAGATCATTAAGTATCTCACGAACTTTTTCAAGAGGATTCCCGCTATTAGACATATACCGAGAATACAGTATGGCTCCTTCTTCATCTATAAGGACTGCTTTTGTGGTAGTAGAACCGGCATCGACACCAAGAAAACACCTTCCTGAAAAATCATCAAGAGTCCTTCTTGATGATTTCGCCGAAGAATGTCTTGCAAAAAAAGCTTTTCGCTCACCGTCATCCGCAAAAAGAGGCGGAAGTGCCCCTACTTTCTCGTAATTCTTCTCCGCAATTTTCTTCATTCTAACTGAAAGTTCTCCAAGAGCTTCCGAATTGCCCTCTTTTGAGAGAAGGGCGGCGCCTATAGCAACAAACACATGAGAATTAGCCGGAACAATAGTAGTTTCCGGCGTAAGATGCAAAGTTTCGATAAATCTGCTGCGCAATTCATCCATATAATAAAGAGGTCCGCCCAAAAAAGCGACTTTCCCGCGTATCGGTTTACCGCACGCAAGCGCGGAAATCGTCTGTGTGACCACAGCCTGAAAAACCGAGGCGGCAATATCCTCGCGTGCCGCGCCTTCATTGATAAGGGACTGGATATCAGTTTTGGCAAAAACTCCGCAACGAGCAGCAATCGGATAAATCGTAGTATGCTTTTTCGCAAGCATATTAAGCCCGTCGGCGTCTGTTTTCAGTAAAAGAGCCATTTGGTCGATAAATGCACCTGTACCTCCGGCACATGTACCGTTCATACGCTGTTCGGGGACCTTGCCAAAATATGTGATCTTCGCGTCTTCGCCGCCCAATTCTATCGCGACATCTGTTTGGGGAGCATATACTTCAATCGCTTTAGCGCCCGCCACGACCTCCTGATAAAACGGGATACCGAGAAGGCCGGCAATGCTTACGCCGCCTGAGCCGGTCATGGCCACTGTAGCTCGTATATCGCCCATTTCCTCAAAACATTCACTAAAAACAGCTGCTATCGTATTGCGGACATCTGACAAATGCCTGCGATAGCGGCTGAATACAATGTTATTATTTTCATCCAGAACAAGGATTTTTACCGTTGTTGAACCTACATCAAGACCTATACTGTATTGCATGTACCCTTTTTTACTCCTTATTGCATATTGCCTTTATTTGATCTTCCGGTATTATCTTTATTATCTCGAAAGAAGATTTATTCTTTTTATTAAGTAAATAAAGCGATATAAAAAAAGCGACCGATAACGGAATGGCAAGAAAAGCTAAAAATCCGTTTACCGTATATAAGAACATTATAAAAAACAAAATCGCGATAGGACAGAGGAAAATATACGCTGTCAAAAGCAAAGGATATCTGTCATCTCCTGAAGAAACCAAAACCGTATCGCCTTCCTTAGCCTCCGCTGTGTTTATTGCCCAACGTGTAATTTCCGAAACCGAACATAAAGCGGCGGAAGGGCAATTCACGCACCCTTCCGGACGTTCCGTTTTAACCTTTGCCGTTTTACCGCTGATTTTCACGACACGCCCGATCGAAGTCATGAGGAAGAAGCCTCCGCAACAGGACTGACCTTTACTGTTACCGTAGCCGGTTCCGCGTATGTCAGACCGCCGGAAAGCTGAGGAAGAGAAACGGAAAATGTCTCTTCTTGCGTAAGAGAGGAAATATCCACCGTAATCGAATCAAGTGATATCTCATTTAATGAAGACAACGCTGCATATGAACCGAGAACCGAGACAGAAGAAGGTGAACATTCTACTGAAATTCCGGCAAAAACAGGAAGCCCCGTACTGTCATTTACCGAAGGCAAGACCGTGATCTGTTTGCTGAAAACCGCCTCATTTATAATTGCTGTTTCAGTCGAAAGAGTAAGATAGGTATAATCAACACGCGTCCCTGAAGCATCCAAAAGCTCTATGCTATATTCCTGAGGGACAGGCTTATCACATTCAAAGACCAACCTTGCCTGCTCTATTGAGTTTACGGTTTCTTCCGGCCCGGTTACCGTCACCGTATCAACATTAACGGTACTGGAAACACAGGTTATATTCTCGGACGGATTATCATTCTGAATGGTAATGGGGATATCTCTTGAAAGTTTTTTCGCAAATGATATATTCATTATCTGAGGCGAAACGGAGTCTACAGAAAGACTTTCATCAGAAAGAATGACAGAAACAGGAATCTGATATGTCCCCGGAGCGGCAATAGCCGAAAAATTCAACGAGGCGCTGATATCGTCTTCAGAGAATATAAAAAGATTAGAGCGTGGACCTGATACAACGAGATTAACAAAGATATTACTGTCCGACAACAACATCATAAGTCCCTGCGTGTCAGGCCGCGAACCCTCATATTTTATCTGTACCGGAATATTCTGAAATTCTTTTTTGTTTGTGGGTTTAGCAGTGCTTACAATCCATAACCACAAAAAAACAGCAATCAACACAGAAAGGATCTTAAGAAAATTATCGTTATTCACAAGTTTTTTCCAGAAGTTAAAAAATTTCATTTTTTTCTTTTCTCCTTCCGGAACCTTGAAAAGATATCTTTTTTCTTTTCGTGTTTTTGTATCATAAACGCCTTTTCAAGATACTTTTTCAACGCTTCAGGAGTAACTCTGCGTGTAAGGTCGCCTCCGGAAGCAATCGAAACAATCCCCGTTTCCTCCGAAACAACAATAACTATCGTATCCGAAACCTCAGATACCCCGATTGCCGCACGATGGCGTGTACCGAGTTCTGACGCGACGTTCCGTGTTGACAGAGGGAGGAAACAACCTCCCGCAATGATACGAAAATTACGTATGATTATCGCGCCGTCATGAAGCGGAGCCTTTGGGTAAAAAATATTCATGACCAATTCTTTTGAAATCGCAGCATCAAGCTCAATACCTGTTTTTGCTATATCACCAAGCTTTGTTTCCTTCTCAATAACGATAAGAGCTCCTGTTTTTGTAGCGGAAAGATTCGCACAAGCGTCGCAAAGCTCGTTTATCGCTTTTATTTTCTCGTTTGTCTCACTGTCAATGCCAAATTTTGAAATACTGTTCAAACCTTTTCTGCCTACACGCTCAAGGCCCGCACGAAGCTCCGGCTGAAAGACTATAAGCATTGCCAAAACTCCGAATTCAAGAACCTGATTTAGTATGTACATAGAGGCTGTAAGATTCAACTGTTTTGTTACATGTAAAAGAACCACCAGTAAAACTATACCCTTCAGAAGTTGTGCGGCACGGGTATCACGAATGAAACGTATGACAAAATACACAAAAACCGAAATCAGAGCAATATCCAATAAATCAAACACCAATAACACGGGGCTTGAAAACGTGCTTTGAAAAAAAGTTATGACTCCGTTAAAGAATTCACTCATAAGCAGCCTCTGAAACGATATATCATACGTGACTTTATATATTTAATAATAACATATTTTTATGGTAAAATCAAGAGAAATATTTTGTTTTTTATATAACTTTTATCCCGGAAAACACCTTGCCGATATTCTCACGTATCACCAAATCGGCATATCTATCCGCAGACGTCTCGCTTTTATTTATCAATACAAGATTTTTTCCTGAAAAATAATTAACAAGACCCGCAGCAGGATTAACAACAAGAGATGTACCGCCTATAATAAGAGTATCCGCCTTCCGTATTTCTTCCGCGGCACCTTGTAAAATCTCATGGTCCAACATTTCCCCATAAAGAACAACATCCGGCTTCACGAGACATCCGCACTCTGAACATGAAGGAACAAGTTCAGGGTACGAAAGAATATAACCAAGATCAAAAAGTTTTCCGCAATGCGTACAATAGAAACGATTGACAGACCCATGAAGCTCATATACGTTTACACTTCCGGCCATAGCATGAAGCCCGTCGATATTCTGAGTTATAACGGCAGACAGCTTCCCGGCCCGTTCAAGCTCAGCAAGTTTGAAATGGGCCTGATTCGGTTTTTTCCCTGTAAGAAATATCTTTTCTCTGCAATACGCATAAAAAACATCAGTTTTTTCATAAAAAAACTTCCTGCTCAAAATTTTTTCCGGGGGATATTCATATTGTTGATTATACAGCCCGTCATCGCTTCTAAAATCGGGGATACCGCTTTCTGTTGAAACACCTGCGCCGCCAAAAAAGACTATTCTTTCCGATTCGTTTATTATTGTCTGAAGATCTTTCATAACAGCGTCTCCGTTCAACAATAGTCCTCTGTTCTGATAAAACCAGGAACCATATAAAATATTTTCACGGTTTAATTATAATATATATGCATTAAAAAGTCAACCGGAAAATCTCACACTTGAATTATTTATCGACATAAACCACGAAAATAAGATCTGATATTTCCATCACATATACAAGAATCCAAATAAAAAACGCTTTTCTCCGGTAAAAGTATCGTTCCAGAAAAAAGCGTTTTTAACCTTTTTTATCTTCGTAAACCATAAATCCTTAAAAAACACTCATTAAAAAAATACATGTTGATAAATCACAAAAAAACAATGTCCTGGTAAAAACATATTTATATGCCCTATTTCTTTTTTTCTTTGCCGTTAAGGAATCTTGCCATGGCAAGAAGCTGATTTTTCGCGTCTTTGCTAAGATAACGAACCTCATTGAGCATCGCATTCATAAATACGTCATCATCTGATTTATAGGCGTGACCCATAAGCTCATTTAATGAAATATTATATATTTCGCTGATCTTATCAAGCAGCTCAGAAGGTATCTTCGAAATATCAGCTTTTTCATAACGATAAAGCGTTGCCCGCGATATACCTATCATTCGCGCTGCTTCCGTCGCCGATATTCCGAGTTCTTCGCGTCGATGCTTTATTCTTTCATGGATAGTCACGATTTTTCCCCCATATACACTGTGCTTTAACCCAAATACGCTCATCAAAGCAATACCGTAAACTTAAAAAACATAAAAAACTATGTATAGAATCTTATTCAAACAGTGTTTCATCCACTTATTTTACAAAACAGCCATCGTAAAATATAAAATACCGAAACATTAAGTTTTTATTCATAATAACGACTTAACAGCGATAAAAAACAAAATAGCCGCACCCGCAAATGGTGATTTGGTCCCGAGGATATCCCCGAATTTTCTCCCGATAAAAAGAGCCGTAAGACACAAAATAAATGTAACAAGACCTATAAGCATAACGGAAATAAAAATATTCATATTTTCTTCTAAGCTGAACCCCACTCCTACCGCAAGAGCGTCTATACTCGTAGCAAACGCCTGAAATACAACAGTTTTAACCGGTAAACTTTTGCAGATCTCTTTTTCTGCAGGATTTCTCAGCTCTTTTATTCCGTCTATCAGCATTTTCAGACCTATAACAAAAAAAACAGTAAACAGAATATATTTTGACCAGCGATATATATATTCAACAAAAAACGAGCCGACGTAGTAACCTGTCAGAGGCATTATTGCTTGGAAACAAGCAAAAAACAGAGGCATAAGGAGTCTCTTTGCCCAGGAATCTTTTTTATATATCATACCATTTGTGAGCGTTACTCCGAAAGCATCCATGCTCAAAGCCACGGCAATAAATAAAATATCCGAAACACTCACAAACAAGGCTCCTTACAAAATATAATTCCCGCATGACCGTACTTGCGGTATAGCATATACAAACCCTGTAATAACAGGACGGGTAAAAATCTCTCCTCTGTTTTGCGCTCCCAACATCCGCGTCAAACGCGGGAGGTCTGCGAACCCGCAGAGGAAGAAGAAATCCCTTAATTGAGGTGTAGGTTTTAATTACTACTATACCATACGTATCACGCAGGAACAATATTCGCTTAAAAAAATATCTATTCTTCGTCTATATCCGAATCGGCCTCTCCAAACTCAAACATACCGGAAGCTTCAAACTTTTTTTCAAAAAGATCTCTGACAGCGTTAAACTCAGACTCATCATCAATCGAAACCAAAACATCCTCGTCGTTTTCCGAAAGATTTTTAAGGATAATAAATTCACATTCCTCATCTTCGGCATGTTCTGCCTCAACAAGCGCGAGATACAAAATATTATTATATTCCAATCCTTCTATTATGACAAAATCAGTCTCGTTACCTTCATCATCGGTCAAAGTAAGTATCTCTTCTTCATTGTCACAGCAGGAACAACTATCGTCATGTTTATCACTCATATAAAATTCCCTTTCAAGCACACAAACCAGTAATTACGCATGCCTCAATCATTATTATCAAATACAATATGAAAAAGTCAAACGATGGATTGAAAAACAAACCAAAATATCATATCATATTTACGTTATCATTCTACATCAAAAAATTTTTTTTGTCAAGTAGTTGTTGAAATTTTTGTGCAACATGGCGACAAAGATAAGCAATCTTTACATAAATTGACAGTTGACAATATATATGCGGTCTGTTATAATAGTATTACCTATAAACTACATTATTAGGAATTTTTTAAATCGGAGGTATGACATGAAAAAACGCATTTTCTCACTTCTGCTCGCGGTGGCAATGCTTTCATCGATGTTTACGATGTTCGCATTTTCCTCCTCAGCGGAAGACCTTACGGAAAACACTGTTCTGGAACCTTCAGATCCGGAATACGCGGATGCAAACGCAGGATTGCAGACGCTTCTTAATGCAGGTAGCTCATATGAGCAAAAGGGGCCTGCGGTAGGAAACAGCGACAACAATTATTTTGCTTATTTCTACAATTATTACTACTATCGTGTAACTCTTCCCGAAAATCAAGTAGCCCCAACAGCGGTAGCTTACAAAGCTCTCGTGGACAAGGTTTACAACTGGATTTACGGTGAGGAATTTGCCGGTAAAGTCGTATATGGGTTTACCGGTATCGCCGATACACTTGAAGCTTCCTGGCAGGCAATGCGTGCTGAAATCGTAATTTCCAACCCTCTTAAAGATAAACGCAACGCTTATATGACAGAACATGGTCTTTGGGATAACAACCTCGGTAAATATACGGCGGATTCTTGGGCAAATTACTGGGCGGCCGTAGAGGCGATTGACAGTGCGGCCAAAGACGGAACAGACGCTGACTGTAACGCGGCTTATGAAGCGTTTCTGCAGGCTGCTGCGAATCTGAAAGAAACAGGAACGATGTTTGATCCCCAGAGAAAAGCCGCTTATGACAGAGCAACATCCGATCTGGTTGGCAAACCTCTTTATATGCATTATGTGGACCGTGCGTATGGGCTTTTCACAAACTCAGAGCTATGGGAAGATCCTGAGGCCGTTCAGGCTTTCCTTGATAAAGCAGAAGAAGCGGATATGCTCTTCATTGAACCTTATGATGATTCAATAGATTATACAGTATGGTTCCCCGCAGGGCTTTCCGCTGAAGAACTCGCAAATGCCGATATGCTTATGGAACAGTTATGGTATGCGGCAAGAGATGCGGCGTACATAGGAAGAAACGCTCTCGAAGCTAAAAGATGGAGTGTATACTCACAGGTAAAAGAAGATTTTTATTACACACCTGATTCCTATGCGCTGTGGCAGGAAATCTGGACTGATGCTTCAAACAACATCGATAATATAAAAAACAGCTCAACCGCAACAGACCAAGACGGTTACGACGCTGTACAAGGATGCCTTGAAACGCTTGAAGTTCTTGTTGACGCGGTCCAGTTAGCGACCCCTGAACAGGAAGAAGCCGCGCGTGCTGCAAAAGCTGAGGTTTCGGCAGCAGCAGATAACAAATACGGAAATTATCTCGGATATTTCCTTGAATACGGCGACAGAATAACACTTGATGAGTCAAAGGAAAATTACGAAGTCAAGAAATTTTTCTGGGCACTGGAAACATGCAAAACCATTATCGCAGATTCCGAAAATCTTTATGCGCCGTATCTTTACGGGGTAGACTGGAACAATGTTTACGGAATGGGTAACCTTGAAACATGGTGGCAAGAAGCTCGTGCTATCATCCCTCTGATGAACGGCCTTCAGAAGATGCGTGATGAAAAACTCAACGCAAACGTTGAAGATTGGCTTGCAGGTTATCAGTTAGGAACAAGCTGGAAATATACCGATGAGACTTTTGCGGCGATAATAAGACTGATCGATGAGTCCGATGCTCTTAAAAACAATAAAACAAGCACAGACGCACAAGGCAAAGAGCTTCTCGCAAAGCTTGATACGGCAATCGCAAATCTTGAAGAAAGAAACCCCGTATATGACAAAGATAACTTTGCCGCATACGCAAACCTTGACAACGTTCTCAACACATACTTCCCTCTCCTCGGCAAATTTACGCTTGAGGAAAGCAGGGCGACTGAAGAATATATCGCACTGGAGAATGCTTTGAATGAATTAGACATGATCGTTATAGAAGCATATGATAACGATTATGATTATTCAAAATTCACAGACGCAACACTTGAACCTCTTTGGTTCGCTGCAAGGGAAGTCTGCCACATCGGTCCTGTACTGATAACAGAGCGTGACGAAATCCTCGCTACAATAGGTCCGAAGGAATCCTATACCGCTGATTCATGGGCTGTATGGGAGTCACTTAAAACCGACCTTATCAATAAGATAGATGATACCAAAAACAGTGCTACAGCTACAGACGCAGATGGTATTGAAGCTATACAGGATCTTAAAGATGCAGTAAATATGCTTGAGAAAGATCCCTCATACGTTCTTTATGGACTTATCGAAGCTGAAACACCGGAAGACATTGCAGCAGCTCAGGCGGCAAAAAATGAGATCGCTGCGGCAGCAAGCAATAAATACGGAAACTACCTCGGATACTTCATCGAGTACGGCGACAGAATCACACTTGATGAGTCAAAAGAGATCCCCGCTGTAAAAGAATATTTTGACGCTCTTGAAATATGCAAAGCTCTTCTCGGAACAGATACTCTTTACATGCCGTATTATTACGGTGTTGACTGGAACAACATTTACGGTCACGGTAATCTTGAAACATGGTGGAACGCTGCGCGTTCTGAATTGCCTATTTCCAACGGTCTCTCAAATATGCGCAACGCGAAACTTGACGAAAGTGTTGAGGGCTGGCTCGAAAGCTACGGATTAGGATCAAGCTGGAAATATACCGATGAAACCTTCGCAGCGATAGTAAAACTTGTTGATGAAGGCGATGCTATTAAAAACACCTGTACTGACGCGCAGGGTTATGATTTCCTTGCAAGACTTGATTCCGCCATTGCGGCTCTTGAGGAAAGAGATCCTGTATATGATAAAGATAACTACACAGCATATATAAACTTTACCCAGCTTTATAACACGTACTCTCCTCTTCTCGCGAAATTCACCCTTGAAGAAAGCAGAGCGACCGAACAATACAAAGCTTTTGCAGCGGTAATCGCGGAGATGGAAGTTCTTGCGAACAGTGAATACAGCAACGATACGGATTATACACAATACGGCAGCGAGGTTCTTGATCCTCTTTGGTATGCGGCAAGAGAAGTCTGCCATATAGGGCCTATCCTTCAGACAGAACGTGATGCTATCCTTGCAACGATCAAAGACGAATCCGAATATACACCTATTACATGGGAACTTTGGATTTCTGTTAAAGATGATATTATCAATCATATTGATGATGTTAAAAACAGTTTGACAGCTACAGACGCCGACGGCGTTGAGGCAATCAAAGATCTTCAGGATGCGGTTGACGCGCTTATACTCAAAGTAAACAAACCTGCCGCCGATACACCGGCAGCTCCTGAAATCACAGGAAAAACATATAACTCAATTACTGTAGCAGTGGTTGACAACGCCGAATACGGTATCCGTGCGGAAGGTGAAGAAGAAATAAAATGGCAATCATCCAATGTATTTACCGATCTTGAAAAAGGGATACAGTATTATCTCAGCGTACGAATCCTTGAAGATGACAACTATAAACCGTCAGAACCCAGTGAGGAAACAGCTGTTCAACTCGGAAAACCCGGTGATGCGAACGGTGACGACAAAATCACACTGGAAGACGCGATGATCAGCTTCAACGCTCTTGCAGGTAAAGTTGAAATGACCGGTGACCTTTTGAGCGCGATCGACCTTAACGGGAACGGTAAGGCAGAACTCACGGAAGTCATGAAAATATTCATGGTAGTTGCCGGTAAAATTGAGGAAAGCGCTCTCTAAAGACCTTTTTTACAATAATCAAAAACTGAGCGGGACATAATCCCGCTCAGTTTTTTACACTTATATAGTATTTTATCAATTACGATCTTACTTATTTTCTTTGTTTCATGATACTGAGAAAAAACAGCAAATACACTTGTTTAATACCCGATCTCAGCCCTTTTACTTTTAGAAAACAAATAACAAATCACAGATACAGTAATCACCACACACTGCGGCTCAAATATCGAAAAGCTTTATATACAACAATTATTATAATATCGTTTATTCTTATCAAACTTTTCACCGATACAAAATAAATACCCTGATAAACCAATCCCGTTAAATAAAATATAACTATTATTAAAACACCACCACATACTAAACAAATAAATCATATCCGTAAATATAAACCTTCGTATATCTCCTGAATAACAGCCGATTGCTTTATCATATCAGAGCATAATTATCTTACCATTATAAAAACCTTCTCTTAATTATATCATAGATTTTAGACATATTATTTCTTCATTCCACATTTTACATACAATTTATGCAAAAACCTCATATTCCTATTTTTAGAAAATCTGCAGTATATTTTTTCCCATAAAATCTGAAACTCTTTCAGTGAAATGCTTACCGGAATACATAAATATGATTATGAGCCGACAAAACTCACCTTTTATCATTACATCTTCCTCGCGTTGACATACCCCGCTTTGATTTTTTTATTTCCCGTCGTTTTTCTCCAAAAAAACACATTCCGTATGTATCCAGGCGCGCGAATATAAACATGATAATATCTCCCGACTTCACTTTGTAAACGCTAAACTGTTCGCATATATGTTTTCTTTTTTATAGATCCTTATCTTTTGAAATCGACTGACAGATATTTTTTATTATACCGCGAAAGCAGGATCTTTTTGTTAACTTATCATACGTATATGGTGCTCTGTATACAAAAAAAGCGGCACAGTCAAATAAAGACTGTGCCGCTCAAACTATATTCTATTATCAGAAAACTTAAGCAATATGAGAAAATTATTCGTTATTTTCCTCGTTGCTCTCGGAGTTTTCATCTGCTTCTCCGGCCTCGGAGGCTTCTTCTGTCTCAGTTTCTTCTGCCGACTTAGCTGAAGAGACATCTTCTTCAGAAGAAACACCTTCTTCTTTTACAGCCTCAGTTCCTTCAGCAGGAAGAGCTTTCTTCTTTTTCAATACAACTATGACAACTACGGCGATAGCGGCCAAAACAACTACGACTATAAGAATAATCAACCAAATGGGGAATCCGCTTTCCGTGTCAGTATCGGCGCCAGTCGTTGCATCTTTTCTTACAAGGGCATTAAATGCCTTATTAAGTTCGTTCCTCGCATCAGTAACCTCTTTTTGTGTAGCTTCGCCTGCGCCGGCTCGCTCAAGAACTTCTCTTGCCTTTTCAAGAGCAGCTTTAAAAGCGTCATAAGAGGTTGGCGTAAATTCATTTTCATCCACATTTTCCACAGACGCAATATCTTTCTCAAGAGCGGAAACATCAGGCATCTCGCCGCTATCTGCAACAGTGGTCAATGCGTTCTTTGCCTCTTCAAGAGCCCTCTTCGCTGCCTGAGCTTCCTCTGAAGCCTCGTCAAATCCATCTTGTGCTGCGATCGCTTTGGCTGCCTCAAGGGCGTCAATAAAAGCTTTCCAGGACTCTTCCGTATAATTGTTCTCTCCGGTCGATTCACACTGATCAACAATGGATTCCGCAAGCTTAATCTGATTTGCGAGAGTGTCGTCAGCCTTGAGAACCAAGCCGTTCGTAGCCATACCGAGTTTTTCCTGCGCAGCAAGACATTCTGCCTCAGAAGCACTTTCGGTAAGAGATTTCGCCTCATCTATTGCAGCCTGCAAAGCGGCTATAGATGTTTCGGTATATTTATCTTGTTCTGCTATGTATTCTTCAGCCAATTTTATTGAATTCTGCAAAGACTCATACGGGGTCTGTGCAACAGGTTCTTCACTGATTTCTTTAACAAGGACCGCCGTATTATATTTTGAAGGCTTACCTATATCATTTTTAGATGTACCGAAATCAATACTGAAGTTATAGATTACCTGTCCGGCTTCAGGATCTTTTCCTGCTGCCTCAAATTTTTCATGATCATACAAATAATCTATAAGCATAAAACCTATACCTATATTTGTGTTTTCCTCAAAAGTGGGGTTCTTCCCGTTAAGATTGAGAGCTTCAACAGGCAGAAATACTTCAACGGTATATCCGGAGACAAGGATCTCTCTGTCGAGACCGTCATTATCATCATCCGGACGGCTGTCAAGCGTAACCGCAAACTGAAGACCGAGAGAATTGTTCATTCCGACCCACTGCCAGTGTTCATACCAAGATGCCTCACCGGTAGGAACCTGGCCATTTCCTGAACCTCTGGGGCAGGTGTAAGGAACAAAAGTAAAGCAAAACGCGCAATTCTTTATTGTAGCGAACCTTTTATTAAAAGGATCGATAACCAGCTGAACACCATCCATTGAATTCAACTGATTATTAGGAAGGTCAAGCGCAAAAGACTGTGTCGGATCTACAACCACCCATTTCAAATAAAGGCCCTTCTCATTCCAAAGAACAGCAATATCAGCCGTCGCGGCATCAGAGGTATTTCCTCTTTCCTCAACATAATGACCTTCAGCCATTGCGGTTTTAGGGTTGAGCGTTGTTTTGTATGCAGATTCCCATGCTTCATCATTTCCTTTTCCGTCAATAGAAGGAGCCTTTGAAGCGTAAGGGATCTGGATAGTGCCGGTTGCGGCGTTCGCTGCAAGCGCAAATGCCGGAACCATCATTATAATCGCTAAAAGGACTACTATAAATTTTTTCATGGAAATAGCCACCTTTCTTACTTTTCATATATATAATAGCAAAAAAAGAGCAAAGTGTAAATAAACTAAACGGACACCGTGTTTTGATTAAAAGACAATAATGTTAAATTTTTATTATATACAATTAAATTTTATTGATATCATAGTGTTTATTAATTATTCCAAAAAGGACATAATATGCATAATATCAAAAAAAATTCATATTTAATGAATATATTTCCATGTATTCACACATATACATATTCTCAAATAAAAAACAATCGTTAAGTGAGACCTTTACTATAAATATATGCATGCAAAACATATAATTATCATTTTACGGGATTATATTGCATATGTTTTTACAAAAAGGAGTGGAGAAATCTATGTGCAGAGTAAGCGATTTGAGACAAAAGGAAGTGATTAATATAAAAGACGGAAGTAGGCTCGGCTATGTTGACGATGTCGAATTTGAAGTAGCTTCAGGACAAATAATCGCAATAATTATATACGGTCAATCAAGATTTTTCGGATTATTCGGTAAATGCGATGATTACATCATACCATGGTGTGATATTGAAAAAATAGGAGAAGATACGGTTCTTGTATGTTTCAATATCCCCCAAAAACAAATTTCGGCAAAGCGCACGGGGTTTTTTGCAAGTTTATTCAAATAAAAACAGGAGGGAATAAAATGAAAAAGAAAATCGCATCAATTATTTTATGTGTCGCGGTGACAGTAGCACTAAATATCAATTTATGTTGTGTAGAAGGTCTTGAAACTATTGACGAAATGAAAAACTATCTTGACAGTGTAAATACGACTGTTGAACAATCAGAAATGCCTGATCTTAAAATCAACGCAAAATCCGCGGTACTTATGGAGGCATCCACAGGGACCATATTATATCAATCTGGGCAGGATGATGAATACCCACCCGCATCTGTCACAAAAGTAGCGACGCTTCTGCTTATAATGGAAGCTATAGATAACGGAACGATATCTTTGACAGATGAAGTTACCGCATCAAGCCGTGCGGCATCGATGGGCGGAACGCAGATATATCTCGAAGCGGGAGAAATCATGACAGTTGACGAACTTATAAAAGCGGTCGCTGTACCAAGTGCAAACGACGCGGCTGTTGCTCTTGCTGAATATGTCGCAGGCAGTGAAGAGGCCTTTGTGTCAAAAATGAATGAACGCGCAAAAGAACTCGGGGCAAATCATACCAATTTCAAAAATTGCACGGGGCTTTTTGATGACGAGGAACATTTTACAAGTGCATATGATATAGCTGTTTTTACAAAAGAGCTTCTCAAACATCCAAAAATATTTGACTATACCACTATCTGGATGGATACATTAAGAAACGGGACTTTCGGACTTGCAAACACTAATAAAATGCTTCGTACATACACAGGTATGAACGGGATGAAAACCGGATATACGAAACTTTCCGGATACTGTTTTTCCGGAACTGCTGAAAGAGACGGAATGACTCTCATCGCCACAGTCATGGGCGCGCCCACTTCAACAGACAGATTCGATGCGACCGCGGCTATGCTTGACTACGGTTTTGCAACATATTCTGTTGCGACAGCAAGCCCGGAAACTCAAAACCCTGTTCCCGTCATAAAAGGTAAAAAAGAAAATGTGGAACTTGAAGTAAAAGGAGGCCTCTCAATCCTTGTAAAAAAAGGACAGCAAAAAAATATAACCACAGAACTGTCGATCTCCGAAAAAATCAAAGCTCCCGTAAAAAAAGGGACAGAAGTAGGGATCCTCACATATAAACTCGGAGACAAAACGGTAGCGACATGCCCTATTCTCGCCGCGGAAACAGTTGAGAGAGCGAATTTCGGAGATTATATCAGCCGTCTTTTCAAAAAAATAATGTTGTAACCGAATAAAAATGAGATCGAAAATACTTAAACAGTAAAATTTATAAGAGACAATTTAATAAATGTCTGTATGCTATGCATATGAGAATACTTTATAAAGTTCAAAAAAAAGTGTTGATTTTTTCCGTAAAATCTGATATACTATATGTATAACTTATTTTGGAAAGGCGGTACAGGAATGTCAAAAAGAGATTTTTTGAGCGGAATGTTGACCATGGCCGGGATAGCCGGATTAGGTATAGCCGCATATTTCGGAACAAAAAAAGCAATAGAAGTCGTCAGAGAACGTAAGTACTGCATGTGCGACGACGATGAATATAATTGGTATGACGACGAAGATGATAAAGAAATGATGACCGACGAAGAAATCAAAGCCGCAGCAGAAGAATATGTAAAAGAAGCTAGTCAAAATTTTGAAAACCCTGATAAATCAGAAACGGACTCCGACGAAGATACGGAAAATGATTGAAGTGATTTCACAATCGACAACGTTTATACATTGACGATAATTCTGAAATTAAGTAAGAACGCTTTTCAAACATCGATGTCAAAACCAAGTACCTGATTACGGCATAGTATATAACTATGCCGTTTTGGTTTATCCCCCGTACCAAGTGGGAACAAAAATTCTTTATGTATGGTATTTTTGCAGCTATATATAATAATATCGCAATTTCATATTTTGAATAAACATATGGAATATTTTACATTTAAATATATTATTACACTTAAACCTCTTTTTTTATAAAACCTATTGCAAAACAAAAAAAATTAATGTATAATAAATATACACCATACGGAAAAGGAGTTATTTCTATGGAAAACAAACTCAGAATCGGTCTTGTCGGAATAGGTGGGATGGGAAATCTCCATATAGATTGCTACGCAGGTATGCCAGATGTCGAAATAGTCGGGCTGTGTGATATTGTAGAAGGAAGGGCTGAAGCGGCGCGAAAAGCGCATAACCTGTCTGAGGCCGTTATTACCTGCACGGATTTTCATGAATTGATCACACGCGATGATATAGACGCCATAGATATTGCAACACCGAACTACATGCATCCGGTAATAGCTATTGCCGCAATGAAAGCCGGAAAACATGTTTTCAGTGAAAAACCGGACTGCATTACAGTTGAGCAAGCAGAAGAAATGAAGACGACCTCCGAACAAACCGGAAAAGTTTTAATGGTTATGAGAAATAACCGTTGGTATGAGCCGTCCAAATATATCAAAACTTTCATAAATGAAGGCAAAGCCGGTGAAATATACTCAGGGCGCTGTGGTTGGATACGCAGAAGAGGTATTCCGGGAAAAGGCGGATGGTTTACAACAAAATCGCAGTCAGGCGGAGGACCGCTGATCGACCTTGGTGTGCATATGATAGATTTATCGATATGGTTGATGGGCAACCCGCGTCCTGTGGCAGTTTCAGGTTGTACATATATGAAGTTTGCCGAAAATGACGCGAAATCCGACAGCATTCATTCACAGTTCGGCGAAGCTAAATCTGACGGAACGTTTGATGTCGAAGATCTTGCGATGGGCTTTATCCGTTTTGATAACGGAGCATGTTTACAAATAGAATTCTCATGGGCATCTAATATCGAAAAAGAAGAGAAGTTCGTGGAACTGCGCGGCACGAAAGCATGATTTTCATGGCGTGACGAAACAAAGCTTTCTATTTACACAGAAAACGAAAAAGGCGAATGCTATGATATAAATCCTCCTTTTGAAGGTGTAAATGGGCACGGAAGGAACCTTCGCCATTTTGTTGATGTAATTCTTTACGGAACTGAGCCTGATTTTATACCGCAGCAAGGCGTAAATATGATAAAAATACTCAACGCCATATATGAATCTGCAAAGACCGGCAGAGAAATTCTACTTTAATGTCTAAAAAATATTACGCCGTAGCTATAGGTAAACGTACAGGTATATTTGAAACATGGGATGAATGCAAATCGTTGGTCGATGGCTTTCCGGGAGCAAAATACAAAGCGTTCAGGACAAAAAAAGAGGCGGTAGAATATATCGGAGGAGACAATACCGATATATCCGATATCCCGGTATGCCCGCCAGAAACCGTAATAGCCTTTGTAGACGGTAGTTATGATTCAGAAAAAAGAGTATATTCTTTCGGTTGTGTGATCAGAACACCCGATAACAGGCAAACCGAACTTTTCGGTAAAGGAGACAAACCTCAAGCTGCGGTCAGCAGGAATGTGGCGGGCGAACTGACCGGAGCTATGACGGCAGTCAAATGGACTTACTCAAAAGGATATAAAAAACTTATTATTTATCATGATTACGAAGGCATCGCAAAATGGTATACAGGTGAATGGAAAGCCGAAAGTTATGTGGCTTGCGCATATTTGTCTTTTATGGAAACTTACCGGGATAAAATGAATATTTCGTTTGTGAAAATAGAAGCTCACACAGGGATCACCCTTAACGAGCTGGCCGATGATCTCGCAAAAAAGGCTCTTTTATGATATAACTTAAACTATTCAGGTCATAATTATAAAGGAGGTGAAAAAACATACTAAATCTTTTCAAACCAAAGACTTCAAAAAAACCGAGAACCGTCGTATTTGTAGATTACGAGCACTGGTATATATCATTGGAAAATCTATATCATATAAAACCCGATATACGCACTTGGATATCTGAAATATCAGAAACAATGGATATAAAAGGTTTATGGTTTTTCGGAGATTTTTCAAAAGGAGAACTCCCGGCGGAAATAAAAAAAATACGTGTTTTTACAAACAATATTATTGACACCCGTTCCGGAACCCCCCGAACTCAAAAAGACTTTACAGATTTCATAATGCTTGATAATATTTATCAGAAAGTATTTGAAAACGGGAACAATATAGATAATTTTGTCATCTTTACAGGGGACGGTCATTTTTATTCGGTTGTATCTTTTCTTAAAAATGTTTGTAAAAAAGAAGTTATCATATATGCGGTAAAAGGCGCATTCAGCAATCAGCTCAAGGAAACGGCGAGCCGATGGGTGGAATATCCGTGCGAAACGGAAAGAATGAAACCGTATTTCCGTATGATATTAAATAGCATGTATCGTATAGAGAAAAATTCAAGGAACATGAAAGCGACATTTATTAAAACAGTGGAACAAGTAAGTTCATATAATAAAGCACCTCTTGACGATGTACGTGCCGCATTGCAATGGCTTGTGGATAACGGATATGTGATCCGTAACACAGAAAGATTTTTGGGAAAAGCTGTTTCTACAATAAGCGTTAATTGGCATAGTGTGATAGATGACGGATTATGGGTTCCTGAAAAAAAAGAAAAGACAGCAGAAAAACAACAAAAAAGAAAGCGGCGCAAATCTCCCGCAAGAAAAAACCTAACCAAGGAGCAAAAAAAATGAAGAGGCTTTCAGTTATATTTATTTTAACTTTAATACTTTTTTCAAGCTCGGCATGCAAAAATAATTCTGTAAATAAATATTATGAACTTACTTTTGCATTGGAGTCGTATAATAAAGTCGTTTTGCTTTATCAACAAGAACCCGCAGTCAAGCTGAACATTTCAACGACCTTAAAAATTGATTCGGACACAAGTTCTACTACGCGTATCGACGGAAACGCATATATAGCAGATAGCGAAGGAAAAGGAAACTATATAGCGTCAGGTGATTTTACAAACGTAATAAATACAACATCGATGCCGTTTTCGTTTTATACCGAAAATAATATACTGTATACTGTATTTTTCGGCTTTACGTTTAAGTCAACTGCCGAAAACTCAGAACAAATCGAAAAAATACGCTATGTAGTGAATTCCTTTACAAATGACTTTTTTTTCGGAGTAAATAATAAAATCTTCGATATAGACAACGCGTCTTTCTCCGAAACTGATTTCGGGACCCAGATATCATTTGACATAAAAGAAACTTCAGCCCAAAGTGACTTTATATCCACATTGAAACGCCTTGTGGATGCCCAGCCTGAAACACAGGTAGATTTTACAAAAATAAACATGCTCTGTAAAACAGACAAGAACGGATTTCCTACTGAAATCAATATAAGCGTAGATGCCGCAACAAACCAAGCGACTGCCACACTTACAGGAACAATCATTATAGAAAAATTCAGCGGTGATATCCCTGTCCCGGAGGCTGTAAATAAAGATGACTTTAAGGATTATGATCTTGATGAAGTTATAAACGCTATAGATCAAATGTAAAAAACGGGCGGTGTCACGCACTATCGACGACTCCGCCCGATACATTGAATCTTATACTTACTACAAGATGTCTCATTAAACAAAAAAACTTTATCAGCGTAACTCATAAAAATCCAAAACCCATTTCAATAAAAAATATTTCGAATAGTTTGCAAAAAATACTTAAATACCTATTGTAATTTACAAATTTTATAATTATAATAATAATATAAAGTATATATCGGGGTGT
>CALWNV010000034.1 GCA_944382895.1 uncultured Clostridia bacterium
ACGCCCTCAACGGTTTTTTAAAGCGCAATAAGTTCGTGATAATGTGTCGCGAACATCGATTTGGCACAAATTTTTTCCGACACATATTCAAGAACGGCGCGCGCTATGCTCATACCGTCAAAAGTACTCGTCCCTCGGCCTATTTCATCAAAGATAATAAGGCTCTTTTTTGAGGCGTTTTTCAATATGTATGCAACCTCACTCATTTCCACCATAAACGTAGACTGCCCCGCGGCAAGATCATCAGACGCGCCTACACGTGTAAACACTTTATCTATTATTCCGATTTCCGCAGCAGAAGCCGGAACAAACGAACCTATGTGCGCCATTATAACTATCAAAGCCACCGCGCGCATATATGTCGACTTCCCTGCCATGTTCGGTCCTGTTATAATCGCCATACGGTCAGATGAGGTGTTGAGAAAAGTATCATTAGGCACATACATACCAAAATCAAGATTTTTTTCAACCACAGGATGTCTCCCGTTTTTAATGATCAAATCGGTTTTTTCCGTCATTACAGGGCATACGTAATTGTTTTTTACTGCTATTTCGGCAAAATTAACAAGTACGTCAAGTTCGGCAACAATGTTTGTTGTCCGGCGTATCCGGGAGATATTTTTTTCAAGATTTGATATAAGCTGAGAAAAAAGTTCAAATTCCCGCTGATTTTGGAGCTCTGTCGCGTTTTCAAGCTTATATTCGGTTTCCTTTAGTTCCTCAGTTATAAATCTCTCACCGTTGGCAAGTGTCTGTTTTCTTATGTAATCGTCAGGTAAAGAAACATTTTTGTTCGCATTTGTTATCTCAATAGAATACCCGAAAACTTTATTATATTTTATCTTAAGATTTTTTATTCCTGTTCTTTCCCGCTCTTTAGTTTCTATTTCAGCAAGGATCTCTTTTGCGCTGCGTCGAAGGGCCCTATACTCGTCCACATTAGAGTCGTAACCGTCTTTAATTATACTTCCTTCTTTTTGACTTACCGCAAGCTTTTGTGTCTCACTGTCTTCTAAAAGCATTTCATCAAGATATTTACAAATGTCAGAAAGATCGTCGATCCTGTTACATAGTTCTTTGGTATAATTTGCTGAAAATTGTTTATCAGAAAGAATTCTTTTTATATCAGGCAAAACGGAAAATGATACCGCAAGAGCTTTTGCCTCTCTCGGGGATATCGTTTTATAAACAACCTTTGTAAGCAACCTTTCCGTATCCCCGAATTTACAGAGCAAACTGCGGATTTCTTCTCTTTCACGAGTCTTTTCAAAAAAATCCCGAACCACACTTTGTCGGTTCATTATCTCAAGAAGGGAATTTGAGGGTTTTTCAAGAAATTTCCGTAAAAGCCGCGCTCCGGGCGGAGTCTTTGTTTTATCAAGAATACCAAGCAAAGAACCTTTTTTTTCCCGATAACGCATAGTTTCGACGATTTCAAGGTTTCGCCAGGCAAACGCGTCTATTTCAAGATTTTTCTTCTCCTGTTGAAGCTTAAACTGCCTTATATGAGAAAGATCGCAAAGCTGAGTATCATAAAGGTATTTAAGAAGGGATCCGAATGTCAGGCACATGGAGGACCCGTCCTCTATTGAAAGTTCCCGAAGCGTTTTAAGCATATGCTTTTCTATAAGAGCCTTGCTGTCTTGGTTGACAGTTGCCGCAGTAACAATACATAACGGATTAAAACGAAGATAATCTTTAACTGTATCAAGCTTTTCAGCTTCAGGATTGAGAAAAAGCTCATTAGGATTATACCGGACTAACTCGTTAAGAACATTTTCACTGTTTCTCTTATAAGGCTCGCATAACAATATATCCCCTGTGGAAATATCGATAAAACAAAGACAGACTTCTTTACCGAGAACAAAGACAGCAGAGATATAGTTGTTTTTTTCCTCACTCAACATTCCGGGTTCAGTCACCGTCCCCGGCGTTATTTTCCGGACTATCTCCCGACCTATTACCTCATTTGTTCCTTCTTTTTTTATCTGCTCACATACGGAAATTTTATAACCTTTAGCTATAAGTCTGGCAATATATGAATCAACACTGTGGTAAGGGACCCCGCACATCGGCGCACGTTCTTCAAGGCCACAGTCACGCCCCGTCAAAACAATGTCAAGTTCTTTGCTCACCGTCTTGGCGTCATCAAAAAACATTTCATAAAAATCGCCGAGCCTGTACATCAGAATATAATCCTGATTTTCCTTTTTCATTTCAATATATTGCTGCATCATCGGCGAAAGTTTTTTCTCCATTCGTAATCCCCTTATTTAATACCTTTATCTTTTATTACGCGCACCCGCTGCAGGAAGAACAGCTTCCGCTACAGGAACCGGGCTTCTGACCTGTCACATGATAATTTATTACAGCATAAATATCGTTAACCAAACTCTCAAGATCCTCTTTTGCTTGTAAATATTCAGTCATCGTTACGTTTTTCATGACATCGGAATAGGCTTCACGCATACTTGACTGAAAAACCTCAATTTTTTTCTCGTCGCGGGAGTCTTTCTGCATTTCCTCCATAACAGCCTGCTTTACTTTTTCAAAAACGCTGATTTTTGATTGGAGCTCTTCGTCCTCATCATGAGCTTTTTTTGCCGCCGTATAATTTATAAACTCATTTGACTCTTTTATCGCAAGCCCGAGATCTTCCGCCATTTTCATTAAATCGCACATATTACATATCTCCTTAATCTTTGATTTTTCCTTTAAGCGCCCAGTTCATTGAATCGGTTATTTCAACAAAAACAAACTCACCCTCCGAAACCGAACGATCCGAAAGCTCAGCATGGACTATAATATTTTCTTCAGTTCTTCCGGAAATCATATTATGATCATTTTTTACAAAACCTTCTGACAAAATCCTTACGCTCTTACCGACAAACTGCCTATGAAATTCCTCGGAAACCTGTCGCTGAAGTTCTGTTAAACGCATAAAACGATGTTTTTTATCATCATCGGAAACCTGATTTTCCATTTTGGCGGCGGGTGTGCCTTTTCGTTTTGAATAAATAAACATATACAAACCGCAAAATCCTACTTTTCTTATAAGATCAAGCGTTTTCTCAAAATCATCATCGCTCTCACCAGGAAATCCTACAATAACATCGCTCGTAAAGGTTATTCCGGGGACTTTCTTTCTTGCATACTCAACAAGCGCGAGATATTCACCGGAAGTATATTTACGGTTCATGCTTTTCAGTATATCATCACTTCCGGACTGAAACGGCAGATGGATATGGCGTTCGATCTTATGACATTCTGCCATTATATCAAAAAGTTTATGTGAGGCGTCTTTCGGATGCGAAGTCATAAAACGGACTATAAAATCCCCTTCGATCCTGTTTATATCTTTAAGCAAATCCGCAAAATCATAACTATCATCAATATCTTTATGATATGAATTTACATTCTGACCAAGTAAGACTATCTCTTTATATCCGGAAAGGACAAGCGCTTCAATTTCGTTGAGGACATCCTCTCTCTTTCTGCTTTTTTCTCTCCCTCGCACATACGGGACTATGCAATACGAACAAAAATTATTACAGCCTGTCATAATCGGGACCCAAGCTTTATATTTGCTCAGTCTTTTTACCGGAATATCTTCAATGACTATACCATCATCGTGCCCGGCATCGACAAGCATGTCTTTTCCCATAAAGACATTATACAAATTTTCAGGGAAACGCCATATTGCCGATGTATCGAAAACAAATGTAACATGTTTATATTTTTGACGGATCTGCTGTCGGATATGCTGCTGGCTCACCATACAGCCGCACATAGCGATAATCAGTGACGGATTTTTTTTCTTCAAATGAACAAGAGCTCCCACTGTCCCGAAGACTTTTTGTTCCGCGTGTTCGCGCACCGCGCACGTGTTCAATAAAATCAAATCGGCTTCGTTTTTTTCCGAAACAAGGACAAACCCCATTTTAATCAGCATACCGTTTATTTTTTCTGTATCGCTCTCGTTCTGCTGACATCCGTAAGTCTGCGTGAAAGCGTATCTGGGTCTTCGGTGTTCTGTTTCAAATAAAACATTCAATTTTTTGATTTTCTGTATGTAATCTTCTTGCTCCGCAAACTTGTCCTCCGTGAGAAGAATACTTGTTTTTTTAAGCAAAGCTTTCACCTCATAATATATTATATAATATAATTTACTTTTTGTAAAGACTTTTTTAATAATAAAGTTCTAATACTTTTTAATACTGTAAAGGCCAAAAAATATAAAGAAAGATCCTCCGGAGGACTTCACTCCGGAGGATAAAAAACTTAAACAACATGATTAATAACAAACCGATCCGCAAAAACTTTCCTGATTACTCCTCTTCAACTTTTGTACCGGATTTTACTGCAAGCCAGAGTTCATTTGCATATTGCAAAGTCTCATCTTTAAGATTTGTAAACATATCTGCTCTCTCAAAGACTTCTTTTGAGGGATAAGCTACGGGATTTGAGGCAAGCTCGGTATCCTCATAATATTCTTTAGCAGCGGAAATAGGTGTCGAATATCCGATCGCTTCACAATTTTTTCCGCTTATTTCAGGGTCACATATAAAGTTTATAAATGCTTCCGCAGCTTCTTTATTTTTACATCCTTTAGGTATACATATTGCGTCTACGAAATAATTATAACCCTCTTTCGGGAAAGCGAACGCAAGATTTTCGTTTGTTTCCTGCATTGTGAGAAAATCACCGGCATAATAAGGAGCTATCCAGGCCTCCTCATTTTCCATCTGCTGAAAAATCTGATCCATAACATATTCCTGCACAAGAGGCTTCTGCTCTGAGAGCTTTTGATAACATGCATAATAATCGGATTTGTCCTCAGTATTTATATCCTGTCCTAACAAAAACTGCGCTATGCCGAAAGCATCTCGAGGATTATCAAACATAAGGATTTTACCGCTGTAATCAGGATCCCAGAGGGCATTCCAGCTGTCTACCGGTTTTGTAACATATTTAGTATTATATATTATTCCGACATATCCAAAGGTATATGGCACGGAATAAGCATTAGTAGGATCATAGGCCGGATTTTTGAACTCGTCGTCAACATATTGAAAATTAGGGATATTATCAAAATTTATTTCTTCAAGCATATCGTTTTCAATAAGTCTTTCGACCATATAGTCAGACGGAAAAATAACGTCGTATGAAGAACCTCCAATCTCCAGCTTTGAATACATCGATTCATTGCTGTCATATGTCGTATAATTTACACGTATTCCGGTTTTTTCCTCAAATTCTTTTATTACATCGATAGTGCCTTCTTCTCCCACTCCTATATACTGTCCCCAGTTATAAACATTGATAGTCACGGTCCCAGGATCTGAGCATGCTGCGCAAGCCGTAAGAACTATCACAGTCATAAGTAAAACCGCAAAAACTTTTTTCATTTTCAATACAACCCCTTATAAATCAATTTTTTTCTTTTTGGATTTCTTATACTCCGCCATATTCATAAAAAACAACAAAAGAAAAATAACGGTAAACATTATTGTAAATAAGACAAAAACTGTCGGCGGCATAGGTTTTTTAGTATAACTATATATCTCTATGGGTAACGTCGAGAATGACGCTCCGTAAACAAAATAACTTATAACAAAATCGTCAAGCGAAAGCGTAAACGCCATAGTCGCCCCGGATATTATCCCGGGAAGGATTTCCGGAAGCATTATCTTGAAAAATGACTGAGTCGGTGTACAGCCAAGATCAAGAGCCGCGTCTGTAAGATTTTTATCCATTTGTTTTATTTTGGGAAGCACCGACAAAATCACATACGGCAAACAAAATGTTATATGGGCGATCAAAAGCGTCCAAAACCCGAAAACATCATTGATCCGTAAAAATGTTCCGGCAAAGACAAAAAGAAGAGCGAGCGAAACACCGGTTACGATATCAGGATTGGTCATGGGAATGTTTGTCGCGGTGAGGACCATTGATCTTGATCTGCGTTTCATGGAACTTATCCCGACAGCAGCCATTGTGCCCAGTACAGTAGAAACAACAGAAGCAATAACGGCGATGATCAATGTATTCATTAAAAGTTTAAGCAAATCAGGTCTGGTAAAAAGCTCTCTGTACCATTTCAGCGTAAACCCGGTAAAATCAATTGTGCTTTTCGTTGAGTTGAACGAAAAGACGATAAGAACAAGGATCGGCGCGTATAAAAAAATATATACAAGTACAGTAAATATTTTATTGAACTTTTTCATAGGAGAATATCCTCCTCATCCTTTGAAAAACGGTTCATTATACCCATGCATATAAAAATAAGAACCATAAGTCCAAGGGACATAGCGGCACCGAGATTCGGATTATATGCGGTTTTGAACTGGCTTTCAATAACGTCGCCTATCATCGTCAATGAAGTATTACCGAGTTTTCTGGAAATATAAAAAGTACTTACAGCGGGGACAAAAACCATTGTTATACCTGTAACTATTCCGGGAAGGCTCATGGGAAGTATCACCCTCCGGAAAACCTGAAAACTGTTTGCCCCCAGATCCCTCGCCGCATTAATAACGGAAGAATCCATTTTCACCAACACCGTATAAAGAGGCATTATCATAAACGGCAAATAATTATATACCATACCCAAAATTACCGCGCCGTTGTTTCTGATAAGAGGCAAAGGAGATAGCCCTATAGCTGTCAGGGTATTATTAATTATACCGTTGTCCGACAAAAGAGAAACCCAGGCAATAGTTCTCAATAAAAAACTCATACACATGGGCAGCATTATTAACATAATCAAAAATTTCTGCCATTTTTCACTGGTGTTTGCAATAAAATACGCAACAGGATACGCTATAATAAGACATAAAAAAGCCGCGACCGCGCCAAGCCATATAGAAGTGATGAATACGGGGATATAATCACCCAACTTGATAATGTTCTGAAAAGAAAAATTTCCGGCGGAATCCGTAAAAGCAAAATACGCAACAAAGAGAAGCGGAGCTATAATAAATATGGTCATCCATAAAAGATACGGCACAGCGAGAAATTTTGTTTTTGTTCTCATAGCTCCTCCTCCTGTTCAGAAAACTCGTCCGAGCTTTCTTCGGAATCGTCACTAAGAGCATCATACTCTTCACTATATGAACTGTAATCACCAAATTGTCCGGAATACTCTGATTTTTTCATGACATGTATGAGATCAGGAAGCAGAGCTATCCCGATCCATTCCCCGACACGATGAAACTCTGTAGACTGAATCATCCACTTAAATCCTTTGATATCAACAATAATTTCATAGTGGACACCTTTAAATGTCACATTTGTTATGACTCCGCTCAAACTGGATTTATCAGGATCAAGTATTTGTATATCTTCCGGACGGATAACAACATCAACAGGTTCATATCTGTCAAACCCTTTATCAAGACATTTATATTTCTGCCCAAATATACTTACCATATAATCTTCTATCATTATACCGTCAAGTATGTTGCTTTCGCCTATGAAATCCGCCACAAAAGCATTGCTCGGCTCGTTATATATATCCTGGGGAGTCCCTATCTGCTGAATTATACCATTATCCATTACGACGACCCTGTCAGACATTGACAAGGCTTCTTCCTGATCATGCGTGACATATATAAACGTAATATTAGACTCCTGCTGTATTTTTTTAAGCTCCATCTGCATATCTTTCCGCAGTTTCATATCAAGCGCTCCGAGAGGCTCATCAAGAAGAAGAACCCGGGGATTGTTTATCAACGCTCTCGCAATGGCGACTCTCTGCTGCTGCCCGCCCGAAAGATTATTTGTCTTACGGTTGGCAAACCCCTTAAGGTTGACACGCTCTATCATCTGCATGACTTTTTCTTTTATTTCTTTTTCAGGAAGTTTTTTTATACGAAGCCCAAAAGCTATATTTTCAAAAACATTTAGATGAGGGAACAGCGCGTATCTTTGAAAAACAGTATTCACCTGTCTTTTATAAGGAGGGGTATCGTTTATATTATATCCGTCAAAATAGACCGCGCCGCTGTCAGGTCTGACAAAACCGCCGATAATTCTCAATGTTGTTGTCTTCCCGCAGCCACTCGGCCCTAAAAAAGTTACAAATTCTTTATCTTTAATTGTTAAATTAAGATTTTTCAGAATATCCGTTCCACCAAAAGCAACTGAAATGTTTTCCAGCTGAATGATGACATCTGACATTTATCTATCTCCCTTCGCGCCTTCATAAAAAGAAATATGATGTCTTTTCAAACATAATATATTATATTGAATTTATCATCGTTTGTCAATATTTTTCGTAATTTTTTTTAATACATCCGCATAATCCTTCTATAAAATATGTCAAATCTCAAGATTCCTCTATTTTTCTCTTGTTTTCTTTGTTTTTTGAATTTTTAACAAATTTGTGACAATGTCGTATTTTGCGAAAAAAGGTTCCGTTTTGAATCTTTTCCCGTCAAGATATGACAAAGCCCCCGCATCCGTCTTAAAGTCAAAAAAAAGCTCACATGACGAAAGAGCCTGATACATAAATGGTATCTTTTTATCTTTTTTTCCATATTTACCGTCACCTAAAAGCGGATGTCCGATGTATGCCATATGGGCCCTTATCTGATGTGTACGACCGGTAAGTAACCGAACCCTTAACAATGAAATATTATTATCTGTCGCCAGGACCTCGTATTCAGTCTTGATTTCTTTATATCCTTTAGCTGGTACGGAAGAGATCCTTACTGAATTATTATTATAATCTTTAATAAGATAATCATGAAGTATCTTTTTTTCGAAAGAAGGTTTTCCGTATACGAGACAAAGATAATATTTTTCTATTTCGCGTTTTTTTATTTTTTCATTCATGATACGCAAACTGTCGGCGTTTTTCGCGGAAATCACAAGGCCTTGAGTATTTTTATCAATACGATTACACAAAGCCGGAGAAAAAGAGTTTTCGTTATCCGGGGAATATTCTCCTTTACTGTACAAATATGACTTTATATGATTGTCAAGGGTATTCCTTTTTTCACGCCCGTCCGGTTGGCATAAGAGACCCGCAGGCTTATCGACAATCAGGATATTTTCATCCTCATAAACCACGCCAAAAGACGGGCGGAGATCCAAAAACTCCGCCTCGCCTTTTCCAAAATATTCATCACTTATATAAAATGAAAGTTCGTCACCCAATGCCAAAACAGAGTCTGCGGACGCATGGAATCCGTTTATTCTAACACATTTTTTTCTTATATATTTATAAACCATGGATCTCGGCATAGACTTAAAGGTCTTTTGCATAAATTTATCGAGACGTTGGTCTTTATCATTCTCTCCGATAAACAGTTTTCTCATATCCCATTAAATGCGGCGCCTATAATTCCGGCATCGTTACCAAGCCGAGCGGCTACGATCTCCTGTTCCGGATTCAGTTTGCCACCGTACGCATACTTATTTACATATTCTTTAAGCGGTTTAAGTAAATAATCTCCCTCATTACATATCCCGCCGCCTATAATTATTATTTCAGGTCTAAACACATTTACTATATCGATAAGCCCTTCCCCAATATATTCAATATAATTCTTTACAACTTCTAAGCCTGTTTTGTCGCCTTTACGCGCTGCCTCAAACGCTGTCCGGCCATTCACAGTACCGGATTTCGACATAATAGTTTCAGGATGTCGGTCTATCGCGGCTTTTGTCTGTTTTACCAACGCGGTCGCAGAGGCATATGCTTCCCAACAACCATATCTGCCGCATGTACATTTTTCACCGCCTTTAATAAGTACAATATGCCCTATTTCAGCTCCGGCGGAACGATACCCCTCGTAAATTTTCCCGTCGATTATTATTCCGCCTCCGACTCCTGTTCCGAGAGTTATCATAACGCAATTTTTATGGCCTTTAGCCGCACCTGCAAGAGCCTCGCCCAATGCCGCGACATTTGCGTCATTCCCTATGCGCACAGGTTTGTCAAACTCTTTACGTAGCATTTCGGAAATATGAATATCGGTCCCGTCCTTAAAATTATTAGCATACACCATAATACCGTTTTCTGTATCCAGGCTTCCCGGAGCACCTATCCCTACCGAAGCGACATCATCTTCTGAGATATCATATTGCGTCAGAATATCCCTGATACAAACCGCCATATCATGCACGATTTCCTCAAAAGGCCGACTGCTTATTGTCTTTACGGATTTTTTCCCGACTATATTATAATTTTCATCCACTATACCGACCGCAATATTTGTTCCGCCCAAATCAACACCAATGTAATACATTATTAAGACACCTCATCTGTTTTTGAATTTATTTATTTCGATAATTTTTCTGAAATCTTTTCTGTTTTGTTTTTTAATGCTTTTTCTCTCAAGTACTCTTTTGTTATGAACGATTGCCTGATAGTAAACATCCAAAACTTTTTTACCAAAACTTTCAAGAGAAAATTCTTTCGCCTTTTCAAGGCAATTGTCAGAAATTTTTAACCGTTCCTCATTGTTCATATCATAAAGCCGAAGGATTTTCGAATGCATTTCTTCATTAGTATCAAAATAAAACCCCGTCTTCCCTTCAATCAGGATATCCTCAACACATTTATCATATTTCGCGATAACAGGGATCCCCGCCCCCATCGCCTCGATATACGTTATACCCTGAGTTTCTGAATTGGACGCGGTAACGAACACATCTGATGCAGCATAATAATCCTGTATTTTATCCGGAAAAACTTTCCCTGTAAAAAACACTCTATCATCAAGCATTAAATCCTTGACAAGCTGTTGACAGGAATCAAGGGACGGTCCATATCCAACCACAAGCATAAACATATCCCGATATTGCTCAAATAATGTCGGAAGCGCTTTCAAAATATTTTCAAGTCCTTTTTCGGGAGCTATTCTGCCCACATAAGAAAGTACAAAGCCTTTTTCAATCCCGAATTCGCGCCTGATATTGTTTATATTGTTTTTATCTATATTTTCCGGGGAAAAGCGTTCTGTATCTATGCCTGTCGGGACAATATGCAGATGTTTTGTTATTCCGTAACGCTTTAGAGTCTCCGCGGTTTTTTTGCTGGGAACTATTATTTCGCCCTTTTTCTCAAATAGTATTTTTGTGTACCAGCCTACTATTTTTTTTGACACTTTATCAAGATGTCCGTGAGTCACATAATGTGTATAATCTTCATACATCGTATGATATGTACTGACTACCGGAATATCATACATAGAAGAAACCGCCGTTGCGAACATTCGTGCGCTGAATTCTGTATTTATATGACAAACATCGAGATGCATCTCTTTTATATATCTTGTCGCTCTAATACTGTAAGGGCGAGAAAGACGATACCCGTAAAGCTGTTTCAATTTTATCGCCGGCATCCGCAATATACCGTCATAAAATTCCACACCGGTCAGCTTTGTTTCCACCGTCGGGGTTATAACATATACTTTATGTCCCATTTTTTCAAGTTGTGTTTTAAGCGTTTGCACAGATACAGAGACGCCGTTCACGTCAGGGGTAAAAGTATCCGTAAATAAGCCTATACTTAACTTGTTTTCCGGTTTGGTGGCCAAATATTCGCGTATTTTGCGAACCGTATCGTCTCCGAAGACATATTTATATATTTTTTTAAGCTCGTTTCCCGTATTTTCAAGTGAACGGGTTTTAGCAAGCTCATATCCGGCACGGACTATAAGCGAGGGTGATTTTTGTAATACGGAACGAAGATTTTTCTTAAAATCAGAATTATTATCACTAAGTATACAGTTTTTCCCGTTTTCGAGCCATGACTCATACGATGGGATGTTTCTTGCAAGGACAGGTGTCTGCGAAGCCATTGCCTCAGATACAGCTAAAGCTTCCGTTTCCTCATATGATGGGAATAAAAACGCGTCCGCTGCGGAAAAAGCGCCGTAATACGCATCACCCTGGACCCTGCCTGCAAAAAGAACATTATCCGGATGCTTTTTCATAATAGCTCTTCGCATTTCAGGCGTAATAGCCGACAAGGGAGAACTGCCAAACCATATAAACCTGACATCAGGAAAATCTTTTGCAATATCTATAAAATCAAACACACCTTTTCTTTCATGCCATCCACCGGAACAAATAACGACTTTTTGATTGTCACTTATACCGAATCTGTTTCTGAAAATCCTCTCTCTCTCATAACTCTTCTTAAATTTATCAAAATCAACGCCGCTTGAAACAACAAATACAGGCTTTTCAATCCCGTAGCTTTTCAAAACATTTCTTACGTGAGGAGTTGGAACAAGAATACAATCTGCTTTACTGTAAAGAGATATTATACGCCGCCGCTGAGAAGGAGCCGCAAATTTGAAAAACACATTAAAAGCCCTGTAATCTTCTTCGGCAGCATGAGCATGATAAATTATCCTGGCGCCTTTTCTTCTTGCTTCATCGATAGCAATAGAACTTGACAAAGAAACCGTGTTCATATGTAAAATATCAAAATTTTCTTTGGAATTAAGCGTATATTCTACCCCGGCAAGCTCAAGGGCTTTACGCTGTTTTTCAAAAGCGGATTCGGCCCTTAAACGAGCCTGAAGAGGAGAATCATCGCAATACAGCAAAACTTTTATAGGAAGCTGCATCTTTCTTTGCCTCCTTTCAAATTATACAAATTATTGAGTTTCAGCATTTTTTTACATAATTCTTTATTTTGTATTGTAACATAACATGTACTAAAAGTCAAGCAAATTCAGATATAGGTCTTCCATTTCAATTTAATTTATGATATAATATAAAAAAAACTTCGGAGATAGAAAATGTCTAAAACAAAAACTGTCTTTATATGCGGCCAATGCGGCTATGAAAGTGTTAAATGGGCAGGGAAATGCCCTTCATGCGGAGAATGGAATTCGTTTTCAGAAGAAACCATATCTGAAACAAAAAAAAAGGATACCGCTTTGAAAAAAATTTGCTCAAATTCTGTTTCATTGTCTGAAATCGATTGCAATGAAGATATCCGCTTTATTACGAAAATAAAAGAATTTGACAGGGTTTTAGGTGGAGGAATTGTTAAAGGGTCATTGATTCTTGTCAGCGGTGAGCCGGGAATAGGTAAATCGACAATTTTACTTCAGATATGCGGAACGCTTAATATGAATATCCTGTATGTTTCAGGGGAAGAATCTGCACGTCAGATAAAATTGCGCGCTCAAAGGCTTGGGGTAAAATCATCTTCCGTAAAAATTTTATGTGAAACAGATGTCTCTTCCGTTTGTGACAAAATTATTCACGAAAGCCCTGATATGGTCATTATCGACAGCATACAGACAATGTTACACGATGATATTTCCTCTTCTCCCGGCAGCGTATCACAGGTCAAAGAATGCACGGCCGCATTTATGCATCTTGCAAAAACCGAAAATATCCCTGTATTCCTTATAGGACATGTAAATAAAGAAGGCGCCGTTGCCGGACCTAAAGTCATGGAGCATATGGTGGACGCTGTATTATATTTCGAAGGAGACAGAAGCACCGACTGCCGCATCCTGCGTGCCATAAAAAACCGATACGGTTCTGCGAATGAGGTCGGTGTTTTTGAAATGACCGGAGAAGGATTAAAAGAAGTTGAAAACCCATCTCTTCTTTTTCTGCGCGGAAAGCCTTCAGATGTATCGGGGATCACGACAGTTTGCGTCATGGAAGGCTCCCGCCCGCTTGCGGCAGAAGTTCAGGCGTTGGTATCACAAACACCATTCCCAGCCCCCCGCCGTGTCGCAAACGGTTTTGATTTCAGCAGACTTAATCTTATAATCGCTGTTCTTGAAAAACGCTGCGGGTTCTTTTTCGGGACATTCGATGCATACATAAATGTGGTCGGTGGCCTTAAACTCAACGAACCTGCCGCCGACCTTGCCATCGCAATAGCACTTGCCTCAGGACTTAAAGATTTTATTATACCGCAAGATACCGTTATTTTCGGCGAAGTTGGGCTGGCTGGCGAAGTACGTGCGGTTTCGAACATCGAAAAAAGAATTGCGGAAGCGGAAAAACTCGGTTTCAAACGTTGTGTAATACCCGAACGTAATAAAACGTCTCATATGAAAACAAACATTGAATTGATACCGGTCATGACTGTTCGTGACGCACTTAATAAATTATAATCGCTTTTTCTGTCAATAAATCCATAGTCTGTTTATTCAATTTTTTTGTATGAAATACATTATAACACAGCGGAGGAATTCCCCCGCTGTGTTTCATTTCATCAACTTTCTTTTATTATAACAAAAATAATTATTCCTTTTCATAAATATCTTCCGGGTCTAAATATCCTCCATCTTTCAGAACCGAAAAATGCAGATGGTTTCCCTTTGTTGATTCAGCGGATGCGGTTGTACCTGTTGTTGCTATCTTATCGCCTTGTAAAATCTCCGCTCCCCTGATCACATTTACATTATCTGATAAAGACTGATATACAGTTTTCATTCCATCGGCATGAGAAATGACAACCGTGATACCCATAAGTCCATCATCGTATATATCCTCGATTATCCCGTCCGCGGCAGCGAATACATCCTCTGCATCGTCCGTGATATAATCAACGCCGGTATGCAACCGCCAATCCTGAAGTGTTTCTGAAAAGACAGGTACGGTACCTGAAAATTCCGAAATATCTGTATAATTACCTACAGGGCACAAATACTTTACAACAATCTCCTCAGGTTCTGAAGTGCCGGGGTCCGATTCCGCGGGAATATTTTCAACAGAACTTCCTACAGTATTTTCAGGTTCTTTATCCGGCAGAAATTTGTTTTCGTTATTTTCGGAAGATGAATCACCGCTGTCCACCTGTGCGCCAGGTACAGGGTCATCAGCAGGTTCCTCTCCTGTCCCGAGAGCAAGCCATCCGGCAATACAAACCATGACCATGCTCGCGAATAAAATAATGTAAAAACTTTTGTCTTTCAAAAAAGCGGTGACTGCATTAGATTTTTTACGGTAAAAATCCCTCATGATGACAATCCTTTCATAATTCCTTACAATTGTAATTTTTACCGTTTTTTCTTATTATATTCACTCAATATCATATTTATCGATTTTTTAAGCAATACACGCAACGCAGTCACCGCAATAATTAAACAGACTTGTATAGCAATAAATACCGGGAAATGTCCCGGTATTTATTATAATTATAAAATATTGTGCAATAATTACTTCGCCATTTTCGCGATTCCGCTCTTTTTGTTCGCGGCCGCTTTTTTATTTATAACACCTTTTGCTGCCGCTTTATCGATAGCCTTATAAGCTCTGCTCACGGCTTCAGGGTTTTTATTTTCCGCAAGTTCCGCCTCGATAGCTTTTATATTTGTTTTAAGCGCGGATTTCACCATTTTATTTTGAAGGGTCTTTGCAGAAGTAACGCGTACGCGTTTTTTTGCTGACTGAATATTCGGCAAAATAGTCACCTCCTAACAGAAACTGTTCTCTAACTCGTTTATTATATCAGATTTTTTCAATTTTTGCAAGCGGTTTTTATTATTTTTTTTGATTTTTCTGTTAAATTTTACTGAGCTTCATATCACCCGGTTTAATAACACCGATCTTACGCAAAAATAAATCTATAAAGAATACAAGTACAGCGGGCAAAATAACATGCATAACAATGATAAGTATAAGTGCCTGCCACCAAACAGTCCCGGCTTCTGTCATAGCGGCAAAAGCGTTGATCTGTCCGACAAGACCGGAAGTACCCATTCCGGAACCGATTTTACTATTGACCATACCGAAGACTGCAGTTGAAATCGGGCCGAGAATCGCGCTCGCGATTATGGGAGAGATCCATATCTGAGGCTTTCGCATGATGTTGGGCATCTGAAGCATCGATGTACCTATTCCCTGTGCGACAAGACCCCCGACGCCGTTATCACGAAAACTTGCTACCGCAAACCCAACCATCTGGCAGCAACAACCGATACAAGCGGCTCCAGCAGCTATTCCGCTAAGTTCCAACGATATCCCTATAGCCGCCGAAGAAATGGGCAAAGTGAGAAATATGCCCATTAACACACTTACTATTATCCCTCCGATAACAGGCATATCCTGCACCTGTATATTTACAAGACCGCCAAGCCATGACATAAATACAGAAATAGGTTTAGAAAGAAGAAACGCCGTAATCGAGCCCGCGGTTATAGAAACTAAAGGAGTAAGAATGATATCGAGCTTTGTTTTTCCCGAAACCAACCGCCCGACTTCTATCGCAACAAGAGCTGCGATGAAAGCCCCTAAAGGCTCACCGGCAGCACCAAGCTTAAAAGAAGAAGTATCAGGAAAAGCTCCGAGCATTCCGCAAACCGCGGCAGACGCGGCTAAAAGCCCGGACTGTTTATACTTTACAGCGACAGCCAGTCCTATTCCTGCGCCGGTAATAGTTTTTGCCATATTAGCCACAGCAGTGATATAAATGCCTATTTCCGTATTGAATAAACTTACAAGTGTACCTATCTGAGCAATGATAGTACCGATAATAAGCGTAGCAAAAAGGCCGACTGCCATCGCGCCGAGTCCGTCAATAAAATATCTTTTACAATATTTTTTAAGTGCTTCCATTAGTTCCTTCCCCCAAAAAAATACTTTTTTGAGTATAGCATATTAATATTAAAAAAGTTTGTCATGAATTAAAATAAATATTTTATGTTAAAATAAAATAAAAGGATGTGATAAAAAATGAGTAATATACGAACAGATCTCGCTTCCGAGCTGAGAGAGGAAAACGGAGTAACTGAAGAAGACGGGATAAAAGAAGAGAATATTGAAACAGACGGTATAAAAGTAAAACGAATTGAAATCCTTGATGACTCCGCCGCAAAAAAAATAGGACGGAATAAAGGGAAATACATTTCAATATACTTTGACGGTATCTTTTCTGATAATTCTTTTTTTGATAAAACCTGTGAAGTTATAAAAAATGAGCTTAATGCTCTTTCGGACTTCAAAGACAAAGAAACCCTTGTTATAGGGTTGGGGAACGCCGCATTGACAGCTGACGCGCTTGGTCCTAAAACCGTCTCAGGAATAATCGCGTCAAGACATTTGAAAAAACATGTACCTAAGCTTTTCTATAACATGAAGCTGGGAGAAGTTTCTACCCTTACCACCTCTGTCTTAGGTAAAACAGGAATAGAAAGTTCCGAACTGGTAAAAGCGGCAATTGAAAAAGTAAAACCAAAAATAGTGATCGTAATAGACGCGTTGGCCGCACGTGAAATGAAAAAGTTATGTACAACCCTGCAAATAACTGATACCGGTATTTGTCCGGGTTCAGGGGTTGGAAATAACAGGGAAGAACTAAGCGAAAAAACCCTCGGGGTAAAAGTTATATCGATCGGAGTACCGACAGTTGTCAACGCGCGTACGCTCGCGCACGACCTTGCAAAGGAAAACAATTGCGAAGCATCGGAGAAATCATTATCGCCTTATGATGAAAATCTCATAGTCACGCCTAAGGATATCGATATACTTCTTTCAAAATGTGCGTCTCTGCTCAGCACATCGATAAATAAAACACTCCATCCGTATCTTTCCAACGATGAAATAAATTTACTCTCGGAATGAATATGAAAATATTTCGTGGCATAGAATATTATCGGGAACTCGAAAGGATGGTAAAAAAATGAAAATTGCAAAAAGCGGCATAGTGATGGTACTTTCAACTGTAATAAGTTTTATTGTATTCGGCGGCGTTCTGGTGAGTGAGTCCGTTGCCGAATTTCTGTACCCCTATGCGGCCGGAGCAAAAGAAGTCTCTTTGAATAATCTGAATCCGTATTTAGACAAAGACGGGACAGCAGACGGTGCTTTTGGGGACAAGACCCAGACTGTTGATGAGGAGGGAACCGTTTCCGAAAGCGAAAAGGAAAGAGAGTTCATTGAAACAGAAAAAATCCCGGAGGGTTCCCTCCCGATAACAAGTTATACAATAACTCCCGGAGACTACCTTGACGGAGTCGATGGGGTTTACATAATAAACGAGGATAATGTAAGCTTTTCTCTGGAAAAACTTTTAGAAGACCCTTTCGCCGTAAAATTTGAAAAAAATAAAGAACCGGAAGTTCTCATCGTTCATACACACGCCACCGAAAGCTACAATGAGTATTATTCGAATTATTATTATAAAGACAATGACTATCGTGACACTGACAATGAAAAAAACGTAGTCCATATTGGAAGCATAGTTGCGAAAAAGCTTGAAGAGGCAGGGATAAGTGTAATACACAGTGAAGCGCAACATGACAACCCGAATTATAATAAATCATATACAAACTCAAATGAAACCATACGTAAATACCTTGACCAATACAGCTCTATAAAACTTGTCCTCGATATACATAGAGACACACTCATTTCTGACAACGGGACCAAATACAGACCCATAACAAAAATAAACGGAAAAGATGTTGCACAGATAATGCTGCTTATGGGAGCAGGGAACGACACTTATCCAAATGAAGTATGGGAAAAAAATCTATCTCTTGCCGCCAATATACAAAAAAACGCGCAACAGCTTTATCCCGATCTTATGCGACCTATTCTGTTGAGGGACTCTCGCTACAATCAGCATTTATTGGCAGGTTCAATGCTGGTGGAAATAGGAACATGCGCAAACACTCTCGAAGAGGCGGAACGTGCTGCCGAATATTTCTGCGAAGTACTGCTAAAAACGCTTGATTAAAAATTCTGCAAACGCGATATCTTCTGAGGTTGTCAGCTTAATATTATGTTTATTACACAAAACCATACGAACATCTATACCGATGGCTTCTACCATACCGGAGTCATCGGTATAATTTTGGATATTATCCCCCGCGTTTATAATCGCTTTTTGATAAATTTCTGCTGAAAACACCTGAGGTGTGGCGGCTGCGAAAAGCTTAGTTCTGTCCGGGGTCGCACGTATAATTCGCTCGCTGTCAACCTCTTTCACCGTATCAGTTATCGGAATCCCGCAGCATACAGCATCAAAATCATATGCCGCTTTATTTATCCTGTCGATATCATCTTCTGTTATAAAAGGTCTCGCGCCGTCATGCACGGCTATAAATCGGCAATCGGGAGAAACGGCAAAAAACCCGTTTGCGGCGGAAGCCTCTCTGCAATCACCTCCGAGAACTACAGCTTTTACTTTTTCAAATCCCCTCACGGCGTTTTCTACTTCGAG
>CALWNV010000035.1 GCA_944382895.1 uncultured Clostridia bacterium
TAGGCGACAGGCTTTACACAGATATTAAATGCGGTGAAAATGCCGAAATAACAACCGTTCTCGTTCTTTCTGGAGAAAGTACGGTAAGCGATATCGAAAAATACGGTATATATCCGGATTTTATCACCAAAAGTGTAAAAGATCTTATATGATATTTCCCGAAAAATCCTGATTTTGAAAACACCGTTCTAAATAATATTCTTCTTTATAAAAAAACAAATTAAACATGATTCGATCCTGCCCATAAAACACGATAACGGGAACACTTGGCTATATCAAGTGTTCCCGTTAAGTCTTTATTTGAGTCCTTCGCAAAACCGACTAATGGATTCTTGCAAAATTTCCAAAAACATCCCGATATGATATCCGTCACATACCGCGTGATGCACCTGGATCGCAAGCGGGAGCATCGTTTTTTTCCCTCAAATACCCTGCTCAAAGTAAAAATCGGGGAAAGGTATTTTCCGTTAAATATTTTTTGGAAAGATATTCTTCACATATTGCTTTTCTCGTGTATAAAATCTGATAAGACTGTAATCAAAAAAAGTTCACTGCGGTTTTCTACTTAAGAGTTACGATTGTCACGCCGCTTTCACCCTCACCGTAAACACCAAGTCTGAACTCCTTCACAAGTTTATTTTTCTTCAGTTTCTGCCATACGGCGGAACGAAGCGCTCCGGTTCCTTTCCCGTGTATTATACTCACCGTAGTCAAGCCTGAAAGCGAGCAATCATCAAGAAAACCATCAATAAGTCCGTCAGCGTCAAGAGCCGTCATACCGCGTATATCAAGCTCGGTTTGAACGCTGCGGTTGCCGCGGGAAAGAGTTTGATTGATAACAGTAGAAGGAGTATAATCATAAACTGCCTTTTGCTCACAAAGCTCAAGGTCGTCCACGGGTATCTGCATCTTGATTATACCCACCAGTACTTCCGCCTTTTTCTTTCCTCTCGGATCTTCCATAAGAGTACCCTGCTTATCAAGACTGTATATCCTTACGGCATCACCCTTCATAAAAGGTCTGGAAGGTTTTTTTCGCTCTGGTTTGGAATTGAGCCCAAGTTTTTTTTCGGATTTTTCAAATCCCGCATTTATATTAGCTTTTGCCATCGCGATTTTTTCTTTGAAATCCTTTTTTTCATTTTCTTTACGCAATGCGTCGAGCTCATCAATAGCCTTATCGGCTTGCCTGCGTGCGGAATCCAATATCTCCGCCGCTTTTTTTCTTGCCTTCTTAATCTCCTCTTCAGCCGAATTTCTGATTTCCTGTCTGAGTTTTTCGGCGGCAAGAACCTCTTCTTCCGCCTTTTTCTTAAGTTGTTGGGTCTCCTCCGCGTCACGCTCCGCAGTCTTTCTGTTGATTTCCAAATCAGCGATGACTTTTTCAAACTTGACGCTTTCCGCGTCCATATGATATTTAGCGCTGTCTATTATCAACTCATCAAGCCCGAGCCTCGCGGCTATTGCAAAAGCATTGGATTTTCCGGGAATACCCGTTATAAGGCGGTATGTGGGTTTGAGCGTCGCCACATCAAACTCGCATGAAGCGTTTTCAACAAAAGAAGTTTGTAACGCATACAACTTGAGCTCAGCGTAATGAGTCGTGCACATCACCTTCGCGCCGAGCGACTGTATATACTCTATTATGGCGATCGCAAGCGCCGCCCCCTCCTCAGGGTCGGTGCCCGAACCCAACTCATCAAGCAATACAAGCGAATTTTCCGTAACACATGACAAAATATCTATTATATTTTTCATATGCGCCGAAAAAGTGGAAAGGCTCTGCTCTATACTCTGCTCATCCCCTATATCCGCAAAAACATTGTCAAAGTACGCTATCTCCGGCTCACTCTTTGCAGGGACAAACAAACCAGACTTCGCCATAAGACATAAAAGCCCCGTAGTTTTCAGAGATACCGTTTTACCTCCGGTATTCGGACCAGTAACAATAAGAGCCGTATATTTATCACCAAGTTCAACATCTATAGGGACACAAATATCCTTGCTTATAAGAGGATGTCTTGCACGTTCTATGTTTATAATACCATTTTTATTAAGCGCCGGTCTGACTGCTTTAAGTTCGTCTGCGTATCTCGCTTTTGCGAAACAAAAATCCATAAACCGACATATTGAAAAATCCTCCGCGATAATATCCGCATACATTCCCACATCGGCTGAAAGAGCAGAAAGAATACGTTCTGTTTCACGTCGTTCCTCCGATTCAAGAACCGCAAGCTCGTTGTTTGCCTGTACAACGGAAAGCGGCTCTATGAAAAGAGTCGCGCCGGATGATGATGTATCGTGGACCAGTCCGTTAATTTCATTACGATATTCCGCCTTAACCGGGATAACATATCTCCCGTTTCTTACTGTTACAATATTTTCCTGTAAATATTTCTGATAAGAAGACGAACGTGTTATATTATCAAGAGAGGATTTCACCCGTGCCTTTGCGGCGAGCTGTTTTCTGCGAATGTTTTTCAACTCCGGAGAAGCGTCGTCAGAAAACTCTTCTTCCCCTGTAAACGATGCGGTAAGTTTTTCGGCCAAATGTCTGTTTGTAACTATCTTTCTGTAATAAGGATAAAAAACCCCGTCTTCCGTAACACGGCTTTCAAGAAAATCACGGAGTTTTTCCGCGGTTTTCAGTGTATCAGCCACATCCAACAGTTCTTTTATAGATAAAACAGCGCTATTCTTCGCCCGCGCGCACGCGCTTCTGACATCGTGTAAAGATGAAAACGACGGAACACCGTAAGAAAGAAGCAATTCGACAGCAGCGGCGGTTTCATTGAGCGCTCTTTCAGCATCTTCCAAAGAAGCCATAGGGACAAGCTCTTCGCATAGTTCCTTTCCCGGTATGGAAACAGCATGCTGTTTAAGCGCTTCGGTTATTTTTCTATATTCAAGCGAATTAAGTGTTTTTTCCAAAATCTGCCTCCGTAAATTTTCTGTAATATTTAAGTGTTTCAAACCTTTTATCGGTATGGTATTCAAGATATTTTTCAGTTATCTCGGAAAGAAGAAACAATGACTTTTCGTCAAGCTCTATACGGTATGCGCCTTTCCCGTTGTGGCAAAGTACGTTTTTCACAGCGTTCACGACCACGGAAGGGACATAAACACCGTCTCTTCCTGCACAGTCACTGCATAAAAAACCTTGAGAAAAACTCCATTTTTCAGCTTTTTTCCCGCATCGGCAATCAAATTCAGCGGGAGCGAATCCTTCCTGCTGAGAAAACTTCAACTCAAAAACCGTTTTTATAATAACCGGATTTGTCTGCGTAAAACACAGCATCCAAAACGAATTCAGCAAAAGTCTCAGAAGATTCTCATCCCCGCCGCCGAATGGCACACTAAGCGCGACCTCACAAAAATAATCCGCTAAACTGAGCTTTTCAATATCCTCTCTAAGCGGATAAAACGATTCCGTCAATTCCGCTTCGTCAACTACCGGAACGCCCCTGCCAACATAAATACGCATCTTCGAATACGCAAATTTTTCTGCAAAAAGCTTGCCGCGCCTGCCTTTTTTCACTCCGCGGCAAAGAATGTTTTGCTTACCGTTTTCTTTTGTAAGAACGGTAAGCAGCAAGCTGCTTTCTTTATACGGAGTTGTCTTAAGCACAAGCGCGTTTATTTCCTTGTTCATTTCATGTACCGGTCTATAAACCCGGGCTATTCATTATAAATCCCAAGTTCATTTATTATTTTTTCATTATCACGCCAATTTTCCTTTACTTTGACATGACATTCCAGATAAACTTTTGTCTGAAGAAGTTTTTCAATATCTTCACGCGCGTATGAGGCTATCTTTTTGAGCATATTGCCGTTTTTTCCAATTATCATCCCTTTATGCGCCTCACGCTCGCATATTATATTCATGACGATATCGGTCACGGTTTCACCGTTTTTATTTTGCCGTTCACGGAAAACAATCGGTTCTACCGCAATTCCGTGCGGGATCTCCTCATACATATTCCGTAAAATTTTTTCACGCACTATCTCAGACGCCATCTGACGCACAGTCTGCGAAGTATATGAGTCTTCCGGATAATATGCTTCCCCGTCCTCTGCCAAAGCTAAAATTTCATTCATTATAATATCAATGCCGTCTTTTTTCAACGCGCTGACAGGGACCACCGAACGGAATTCAAAAATATCCGAATACGCCATAATAGCTTCCGCAACATCTTTTTTAGGAACTTTATCTATTTTATTCAAAACAAGTATAACTGTCCTGCCACGAAAACGTGAAAGCAAATTCATCTCTTGCCGACCGGGTTTTCTGCATTCCGCCACAAGCAGGATTATATCTACCTCGTCCAAAGCAGCTCCGATCTCTTTGAGCATATGCTCACCAAGTTTGTTTTTAGGCTCATGAATACCGGGAGTGTCGATAAACACCAACTGAACTCCCGAAGCGTTATAAATACCGGTTATTTTATTGCGCGTCGTTTGGGGCTTATTGGATATAATGGAAACTTTTTCTCCTATCAGAGCGTTCATGAGAGTGGATTTGCCTACATTCGCACGCCCGCATACAGTTATAAAAGCCGATTTCATTTTGATTTCAACCCCTTTTTCCATTTACGGGAACCTTTGACAAACAAAGTCGCGGGCGGAATCGCCAAAAGGAAAAACAAACCTCTCCACGTGGTGAATATCAAAACAAACGCTTTAATCAGCTTGTCCACATCGGAAAACATGAACAACGCCACTATGACCGCGCATACAGCCGCTACAAGAACTCCCGCAGCCCCGGCATCCTTTGCCAAACGGGCATATTCATTTTCCTCGTATATTCTCAGATCTATAATCGCCTCAACTGCCGTATTTACGATCTCAAGCGCCAAAACAATAAAACAAGTCAGATAAAGAACTGCATATTCAGTTTTATTCAGCCCATATATAACCGAAAAAACAGAAACGACATATATCGCCACGAGGTGTATCCGGAAATTACGTTCTTTCACAATCACATCCCGTATTCCGGAAAACGCATACACGAAACTTTTGAAAATATTTATCAGCCATTTGAAATTTCTCATCTTGTCACTCCCATTTCGGTAAGAACTTTTTCCTGTCTGACAAACATATCTATCTGATCTTTTTCTTCGACATGATCATATCCCAATAAATGTAGCACGGAATGCGCGGTAAGAAACGCAAGTTCTCTTTCCAACGAATGTCCGTATGTAAGGCTTTGCTCAGCAGCTTTTTCTAAAGAAATCGCGATATCACCAAGATAACACGGCTCATCTTCACTGAATGCCGTTCCGTTCATACCCCTTTCATACTCTCCTGAGGGGAAACTGAGTACATCCGTGGGAGAAGCGATATCTCGGTACTTTTCATTAAGTTTTTTTATTCTGGCGTTATTTATCATATTAACAGAAATTTCGCATGGAAAATCAATGCCTTCATTTTTCAGCACCATATCAACAGTCCGACTGATCAAAACACGGTTACGCCTGGTAAGTGAAACATTTCGCTGATTGTTTATTATTTCCACCTTATTTCTCAACTCTGCGGCTCCTTTTAAGATATGTGATTTTTCTCGGTTCCGGCTTGTCCTGTTCTTCACGGTAATCATAATCTTCATAAGCTTTTATAATTCTTTGAACAAGCGGATGCCGTACAACGTCCTTATATGTCAGATAATGTATAGCTATATCTTCTATTCCGTCCAGTATTTTAATAACATGTTTAAGTCCGCTGCGCTTATTTCTGGGGAGGTCCGTCTGCGTGATATCGCCAGTTATTACCGCTTTTGACTGGAATCCGAGACGAGTCAGAAACATTTTCATCTGTTCGCATGTCGTGTTCTGCGCTTCGTCGAGGATTATAAATGAATTATCAAGCGTTCTTCCCCTCATATATGCAAGAGGCGCTATTTCTATAATATTTTTCTCAACATACTTTTGATATGTTTCCATTCCCAGCGTATCAAACAGGGCATCATACAGAGGACGAAGGTACGGATCGACCTTGTTTTGAAGATCTCCCGGTAAAAAGCCGAGATTTTCACCGGCTTCTACAGCAGGACGCGTAAGAACGATGCGGTTGACTTGCTTATTCCTAAGCGCGGTTACCGCCATTGCAACAGCAAGGTACGTCTTACCCGTTCCTGCGGGTCCTATACCAAAAGTAACGGTATTTGAGGAAATAAGTTCGACATATTTTTTTTGACCGAGGGTTTTCGGCTTTATGGGTTTACCTTTAGATGTTATACAAAAGCAGTCGCCGCCAAGTACTCGTAAAGCATCCTCATTACCTTCATCTACCATCGAAATAAAATATTTAACCTCACGTTCACCTACAGTTTCGCCCTTGAGCGCGACATTCATCAAAGCCGCGATAACTTTTTCGGCCTTTTCCACATTCTCGTCTCCGCTTATCTTGATATCACCGTCACGATTAGTTATACGAACGTTATATTCGTTTTCTATTATCTTAACATTTTCGTCATACGGTCCAAAAACATTGCCGCAAATCTCAGCGCTTTCAACAACTATGGATTTTTCCATTTTTTATTCTCCCGTAAATATTTCTGATCTCTCGCAAATATCCTCAATCACCACATACGCATATTCCAACATAACTCCCGAATCTGATGTTTCGACATGCTCTGTTTTTTTCTCCACATATATATCTCTTATTTCGACCTTTTCCCGGAAATCCAACTTTTCCCGAGCCTCATCAAGCGCGGCTTGCTCATCTGGAAAATTCTCATCAAAAGGGATAAACACGCTGTGTTTTCTGAGAGTTCTCGCAAGAACTTTCCCTCGTGCATGAACAATCCTTTCCCCCATTATTTTACTGTTATATACGCCGCTTATAAGTAGCTGACCTTTTTTTACCGCCTGACCGACAGAAACCACCGCGGTACCGCGATATGCCTCCACAAGCACAAGCTGACCGTCAGTTTCGGCAACAATATTGCACAACGTACCGTCTGAGACACGATCGGGCGGCAACCTCGCCGCCGAAAGCTCCACATATGCTTTATTTCCCACCACATTTATAGTAACGCCGGCAATAGTATTGAACTCCATCATTATTTTACGTTTAAGAGAACTGTAATCCTGTGCCGGTGTAAACGCACCGACATGAAACCCGTTATCACTCAATAGCTCTAAAACACGATCACGCTCGTATAACGACGAATAACCCGAAATATTTATATCCCATATAAACAAGCTAAGTACGGCGATAGCAATACAGAAAATGACCGCTCCAGCCATAACGCCGTAACGGAACCTATACTTTGTCAAAAAAGACGGCAATCCGTGAGCTTTCTTATATGAAATCTCAACACCGGAAGCAGTAGCGGCTTTTTGCACATCCTTATATACTATCCCCCGTGTTTTTGCCGTAATGGTAACCTCATCAACACGACGTATTGCCCAAACATCCAGATTGTTTTTCATGACCTCCGTCAAAAATGCCTCACATCTTACACCTGTTACTGTAAAGGCAACATAACCCATAACGGAGTTTACGATATCCCACGCGTTCATTTGCTCACCTCAACACTCAAATTCAAGGTTATAAAAACAACCTTCTACCGTTATCTGTTTATCGGTGAGATTTTTAAGCGTAAGATCCTTTCCGGTAAATCTGACATTATACCGTCCGACATTCAGTTTTACCGTTTCGGGTTCGTATTCCAGAATTTCTTTGCATCCGTCAACGGTGACGACCGTATTGCCGTAAAATTCTATCTGCGCCCCGGAATAAGAATGACCGGTTTCTTTTTTACGCATATCTTTCACCTCTGTCAATATATATTAAAGAGATGAAAATAAAATACATTATATGCGTTTATTTATGCGCGGCACATATGATCTCTGCAATATCCGATATACCGTTATCAGACATATACCGTACCAGCTCATTTTTTATATCACGGGCGGAATACGGATTTATAAGCGTAGCTGTACCGACAGCAACGGCATTTGCTCCCGCCATCATCAATTCTATCGCGTCTTCGGCACACATTATACCGCCCATACCTATGATAGGTAAAGACGTGACTGTGCGCACCTGATACACCATTCTGACCGCAATAGGATGAACAGCCGCGCCGGACAATCCCGCGACCTTATTCTCAAAAAACGGTTTTTTTGTCTTCAGATCTATTTTCATCCCCATCACGGTGTTTATAAGTGAAAGAGCGTCAGCACCGTTTTTTTCCGCGGCAAGAGCCATTACACGTATATCCGTCACATTGGGCGACAACTTTACTATAAGAGGTTTTTCACCACATTCCGCTTTTACTTCACGGGTAATTTTTTCAACAGTTTTCTCATCCTGTCCGAAAGCCGCGCCGCCACACCGGACGTTGGGACATGAAATATTAAGTTCAATAAAATCAACGTCACTCTTTGCCGCGATTCCCGCTATACGAACATAGTCCTCTATACACGACCCGTTTATATTGGCAATAACTGGCACTCCCTCGGCTTTAAGAAAAGGAAGCTCCTCACGTAAAAAAGTCTCTATTCCGGGATTCTGAAGACCGACACTGTTCATTATTCCCGACGGAGTTTCACATATTCTCGGGCTGACATTTCCCAGGCGTTTTTCAAGAGTAAGACCTTTGACCGCGACTGCTCCCAACTCTTTTATCGGGAAAAACTCATTTATTTCCCTTCCGAAACCAAAAGTCCCGGAAGCGACTGTCACGGGATTTTTAAGTTTTACACCGCATATCTCAACAGCCGTGTTCATTATAATAACTCCCTTTTGCTTCAAAAATAAACTTCACGAGAATCAAACACGGGACCCTCTTTGCATACGCACAGATTGTCCGGCTCTCCTCCTCGCATGACAGTCCTGGTACAACAAAGACAAACACCCGTACCACAGCCCATACGCTCCTCAAGAGAAACCTGACAATTTATGTCATTGTCCCTGCACACAGCAGATACATTTTTCATCATAATATCCGGACCGCATGTCATAACAAGATCAAAACCACATATTATTCTTTTCTGAATATCCGTTACAAATCCTTTTTCTCCGGCAGTCCCGTCATCAGTAGAAATATACACTTCTCTGCAATATTTTTCAAAATCCTCTTTAAGATAAACCGCATCCGCGCTACGAAATCCAAGTATAGCAACCGAATTCTTCCCAGCTGTTTTCGCGGCTTGTAAAAGGGGGAATACACCGAGCCCACCACCAATTAACAAAACTCTTTCGCCGGAAAAATCAAAACCGTTACCAAGAGGCCCGAGAACCGATATGGACCCACCCTCTTCACACTCCGACAAAGCTTTGGTCCCTTTCCCTTTTACCTGAAAAACAACCCTTACACAAGTACCTGCCACTTCACAAATACTTATAGGCCGTCTCAATGTCGTACCTTTGCCGCAGTCTATATGTAAAAACTGACCAGGTCTGCATTTTTCCGCAATTTCCGGAGCGGAAATCATAAGATCCGTATATTCAAAACATTGTGATTTCTTTATTATTTCACAATTAAATATATCACTCACCAGAAACACTCTCCCCGTTCAGAAAACGTATTGTACGATCCACATAATTTTCCTCATCAGTCTTAAAAGAATATATATGATTGGTTCCGGGGACCTGCCATGTTTCAACTTCATTTTGAGCAGATGCCGCGGCGGAAAGAGTTAAAACACTATCCGGTGAAAAAAGGTCATCCGACTGTCCCTGGATAAAGAAAAACCGTTTGCCTTCCGCACGTTTTACAGCTTCGACCGGACTGTCGGAATAAAGCGGATGCCCTGAAAATAACGGGATAAGCATTTCAGACGTAATATTGAAAAATTCAGGGGTCCCGCTTAAATGATGAAGTCCGGATGAAAAAAAATCTCTTAAATCAGAATATGATCCGTCTGAAATTATATTACACACATCAGGATTATCAGCCCCCGCCATTATTGCCGTTGCCGCGCCGAATCCCCATCCACACAATGATATTTCTGAGCTTTTATAATTTTCCTTTACATAGTTCACAACTGCGTTTAGTTCTTCAACCTCTCTGTCTCCGAAAGTATAACCTTTTCCGGTTGACGAACCGCTCCCGGAATAATCAAACGTAAGAACATTATACCCGGCTTCACACAGATATCTTGCGTAATAAAGAGCATTTATCTCTTCCATATCCTTATTGCTTTTATAGTCATGAGAAAATACAACCGTCTTCTCGGACGGAACAGGCAAATCCTCTCCATTTCGCTTTTGTGCTGAAATGAACCACGCCGCCATAACTTCACCGTTCGGAGCAGGGATTTCACAAAATTCATACTGAAGCCCAAGTTCGTCAGGGAAAGTAGTCATACCGGCTTTGGGTGGGTTGACGACCATACCGGCTATCACAGCGGCTATCACAGCAAATATGACCGCCCCCGCCACAACAACGGAAGCCGCAATTATTAATATCGCTTTCAAAGGTGTAAACGCCTTGTTTTTTTTCATTGAAAACTAACCTTCTATTGTTTTGAATCCGTGTTTATCAAGCAAGTCCGCAGCAGCTTTTCTGTCCTCCACACGCATAACAACAGCAGCTTTTCCCTCTGTACTGTCTATAAAAGCATACATATATTCTATACTGATATTCTCCGAATTAAGAACTTCGAGCGCCTGTAAAAGCCCTCCCGCGACATCAGGGATCTCAATCGCAATAACATGTGTGAGTGAAACCGTGAAATTATTGGCTTTAAGAGCTGCTTCCGCCTTCTGCGGATCATCCACGATAAGACGAAGTATCCCGAAATTTGTGGTATCCGCAATAGAAAGCGCACGGATATTTATATTGTTGTCCGCCAAAACCTTTGCGATATCGGCAAGTCTGCCTTTTTTATTTTCCACAAAGACTGATACCTGATATATACTCATTGACCTGCACCCTTTCTTTTATCTATTACCCGTTTGGATTTTCCTTCACTTCTGGCAATTGTTTTGGGTTCTGCGAGAGTAACCTTAACGGAAATATTCAACGTCGACTCTATCGCCTGACGAAGTTCCTTCTCTAACGCTTCTATATGTCTTACACTGTCTGAAAACATCTCGGGAGACATTTCAACAACTATTTCACACACATCCAGATTATTCACCCTGTCAACAATTATCATATAATGCGGGGCAATCTGTGAAAAACGCATAAGCACACTTTCTACCTGGCTGGGGAATACATTGACTCCGCGAATAATAAGCATATCATCGGTTCTTCCCGTAGGTTTATTCATACGAACGGTCGTTCTTCCGCACTCGCATTTCTCATGGGTTATTGAAACAAGATCTTTTGTTCTGTATCTGACTAAAGGAAGAGCCTGCTTGGTCACACAGGTGAATACAAGCTCACCTACCTGTCCGTCCGGCAAAGGCTCTCCGCTTTCAGGGTCAATAACCTCCGGAATAAAGTGATCTTCCTGTATATGGAGCCCGTTTTTATAAACACAGTCGCACGCGACACCCGGACCGCATACCTCAGAAAGTCCGTAAATATCATGGGCGCTTATATGCAAGCCTTTTTCTATCTCATCACGCATTCCCTCCGTCCACGGTTCCGCACCAAACAGTCCCAAACGGAGCTTTATCGTATTCATGTCGATTTTCTGTTCTTTCATCGTTTCCGCTATATACATCGCATATGACGGAGTACAGCACAAAACAGTAGAACCGAAATCCTGCATTATCTGGATCTGTCTCGCCGTATTACCGGTGGAAACAGGGATAATAGATGCCCCGAGCTTTTCAGCACCGTTGTTCAAGCCAAGGCCCCCCGTAAACAATCCATATCCATAAGACACATGGACAATATCTTCTTTTGTCGCGCCCGCGCCGACAAGACATCTCGCAACGCATTCCGCCCAGATATCCAAATCGGCGTTCGTATACCCAACAACAGTCTGTTTTCCCGTTGTCCCGCTTGACGCATGTATACGGGTCACCTCACTCAAAGGCAGAGCAAACATTCCGTACGGAAACGTATCACGAAGATCATCTTTATATGTGAACGGAAGTTTTGTAAGATCATTTATATCTTTAATATCCGAAGGCTTCAGTCCCATTTCGTCCATTTTTTCACGATAATGTGGGGTATTGTTATAAACTCGTCCTATCATTTCCCTAAGCCGCTCGGACTGAAGCTTTTGCATTTTTTCACGCGGCATAGTCTCCGCTTCTTTATTATAATAATTTATTTCCATCCCGTTTATACTTCCTTTCACCCTGCATCATATCCAAGATCAAACGCTTTTTTATTTATCTCTATAAATTTCGGTTTAACGGTATTTTCAATTGCATCATAAAACATATCGCGCGAAAAACCTGATTGCTTTGCACAAACACCCAAAAGCACAGTGTTAACAGCCTTTGCCGTACCCGCCGCCTCCGCAAGAGACAGAGCATCTACCGCAGTGACACAAATACCTTTTCCCCTAAGATTATCTTCTATATCATCAGGATACTCCGACACGCCGGTAATTACCGGCATAGGATCTATCTTCTGCGTATTCATAACAATTTTCCCGCCCTGTTTCAAATACGGAAGCCATCTTGCGGCTTCAAGTCGTTCAAATGAAATTATCATATCCGCAGTTCCCAAATCCGCTATCGGAGAATACACTTTATCCCCGTAACGCACATAAGTAACAACACTACCGCCCCGCTGTGACATTCCATGGACTTCGGAAATCTTAACATCAAGACCTTTTTTCATCATAACATATCCGAGGATCCTTGATGCCAACAATGTACCCTGTCCTCCCACGCCCACAATCATTACTGTTTCGGTCATTGTCTGTTACCTCCGATCGCATCAAATTTACAAAGTTTTTCACAAAGTTCGCATCCTACGCACAATGTAGGATCGATAGCCGCTTTCTTATCTTTGAAGCTTATACAAGGACAGCCTGCTTTCAGGCAAGCCTTACACCCTTTGCATTTATCGGGATCAATGACCTTCGGAGGCAGTATTTTAGCAGTTTTAAGAAGGATACACGGGCGACGCGCGATTATAACACTTGGTTCGTCAATCGCCGTTTCTTCTTTAAGAACTTCTTCCACCTTTTCCAAATCATAAGGATCAACAACCGTCACCCGGTTGATACCAACCGAGCGGCATAAACTTTCAACGTCAACCGCAACTGTCGGATCTCCCTTCAATGTCAACCCCGTCGTCGGGTTCTGCTGATGCCCTGTCATACCGGTTATAGAATTGTCAAGAATAACAACAGTACTCGTTCCTTTGTTATAAGCGATATTTATAAGCCCCGTGACACCGGAATGAATAAAAGTGGAATCACCCAATATAGCAACGCTTTTTACTTTTTTATCAGTTGCCATGTCGAAACCGTGAATTCCGGAAACCGAATATCCCATACAAACCGTCGTATCAATCGAAGCGAGCGGGGGTGCGATACCGAGGGCATAACATCCTATATCCCCATTGACCATAAGCCCGAGTTTTTTGAAAACATAAAACATTCCTCTGTGCGGACAACCCGGACAAAGTACAGGCGGACGAACAGGAACAGACGCGTCATAATCACAATAAGAAGCTTTTTCTCCGGTAAGGACTTCTTTTATCATGCTTGACGAATATTCTCCCAACAACGTGAAGCATTCTTTCCCCTTAACGTCCACACCTATCTTTCTGCACCATGTCTCAATAACCGGATCAAGTTCCTCTATAACATATACCTGTTCACATTTAGCCGCGAAATCATGAATAAGCTGTATCGGAAGAGGGTTAATTATACCGAGTTTCAGATATGACACACTGTCGCCCAAAGCCTCTTTGGCGTACTGATAACATATACCCGAACAAATAACACCAACCGGTTTTTTATTGTCCTCGATAAAGTTAAACTCACAGGTCTCCGAAAATTCCGCAAAACGTTCCATTCGATCCTCAACAAACGCATGTCTGGAACGTGCGTTCGCCGGAACCATAACAAATTTTTCCGCATTTTTTTTATATGGCTTCTGAACATATTCTATTTTTGAACCGGTTTCCACTATGCTCTGAGAATGTGATATTCTCGTGGTAAGCCTAAGCAGTACAGGTGTATCAAATTTTTCCGAAAGTTCAAATGCCTTCTTTGTCATATCAAGACATTCACCGCTGTCAGCAGGCTCAAGCATTGGTATCTTAGCGGCAATGGCATAATGACGGCTATCCTGCTCATTCTGGGACGAATGCATACCGGGATCATCGGCAACAGCGATTACCAGGCCTCCGTTTACACCTGTATACGCAGATGTAAACAAAGGATCTGCCGCAACGTTAAGCCCTACATGTTTCATAGCCGAAAACGCTCTCGCACCGCCGATCGATGCTCCCACAGCGACTTCAACAGCAACCTTTTCATTTGGAGCCCATTCGGTATACACCTCATCATATTTTGCAGCATATTCGGTTATTTCAGTAGAAGGTGTTCCCGGATAGGACGAAACTATCTTACAGCCGCTCTCGTATATTCCTTCGGCAATCGCCTCATTGCCAAGCATCAGTTTTCTCATTTTCTTCCTCCGTTCACCCGTTTTCTCTCTTGTCAATAACGTGCTTTGTCTTTCCCTGACAGCGTTCTATCGAATTCGGCTCCACAAGCTTGACAGAAACATCCAACCCGAGCACAGATCTGAGTCTCCCTTTTATTCTGTCATGTAACGCCTCAAGCTCTTTATAACGCTCAAGAAGCGAAGCATTCACCAGCTCTACCAAAATTTCAAGCCTGTCCATATATCCGTCGCGTGTAACTATCATCCGATAATGCGAGGCCACATCCGGTATCTCCGCAAGTACGCTTTCTACCTGGGTGGGGAAAACGTTTACTCCGCGTATTTTGAGCATATCGTCACTTCTTGAGTGAACACGCTGCATACGTACATGTGTCCTTCCGCATTTGCAGGGTTCATATGTAAGCGACGACAAATCTCTCGTCCTGTATCTCAAAAGCGGGATCCCTTCTTTACAGAGAGTAGTAAACACTATCTCTCCTTCCTGTCCTTCCTCAAGAACTTCTCCTGTTTCCCCATCTATTATCTCCGGTAAAAAATAATCTTCTGCTATATGCTGGCCATCCCTGAACTCACAATCCCCTGATATACCAGGACCACACACCTCGGAAAGGCCATAGTTATCCGTAGCAAAAACTCCGAGATTTGCCTCTATCTCATCACGCATTTTCAGAGTGGAAGGTTCCGAGCCGAACATCCCGATACGCAGCGAAAGACTTTTTGGATCAATTCCCTTCGCTTTCATCTGTTCAGCAAGATAAAGCGCATATGAGGGAGTGGCTATAAGCACACTCGTCCTGAAATCCTGCATAACCATAAGTTGTTTATCTGTATTCCCGCTTGAGATAGGAACTATTGCCACGCCGAGCTTTTCTAACCCGCAATGCAGACCGAGAGCCCCGGTAAACAATCCGTAACCGAAAGATATCTGAGCGATATCCCCGCTGTTGACACCTACCGAAGCCGCTATACGCGCAACCGCATCAGACCACATATTCAAATCGTTTTTCGTATACCCGACAACAGTCGGTTTACCGGTTGTCCCGCTTGACGCATGTATTCGCACAATTTTTTCAAGCGGAACCGCGAAAAGCCCATAAGGATAATTATCGCGTATATCGGTTTTAGTCGTATACGGAATATACCGTATATCTTTCAGGGTTTTTATTTTCTCAGGCAAAACCCCGGCCTCTGAAAGTCTTTTTCTGTAAAAAGGAACATTATCATAACAGTATTTAACGGTATATTTAAGCCGTTCCAGCTGCAAAGCCTCAATGTCCTTTCGTTTCATTGTTTCAATGTCTTTTTGGAAAAACATTTTACTACCCTCCTGCGTTTACTACTCTCTTTTCCATTTATCCAACCATGGCTGTATTATCTTTATCTGCTTATATCCTACTATATATCCTATGCCCGCACCTATCACACAACAAAGGAGTATCACAAAAAACGCGATCGTTGCCGCAACAGAAGCATTTATATCTCCCAAAGTTTCATCCCCTGATATCGGGATACCCGACACAATAGAGTGAACCCACGCCATAGAATACGCGGAAAAGAATGTAAAAAAGAGTTTCATAAAACAAAAAACAAGATACAGAAAACCGGACGGAGATCCAATCAAAGAAGAAATTATATTAGGCATAAAAAAAACTATCACAAGAAAAGCCGCAATAATAAAAGCCGCAATAAATCCTTTTGCCAAAAAAGGACTTTTATTTGTTCTGTTGTTTTTTATAACGTCTCTTCCACCGACGCTCCACGCGGTAAATATAAAAAAATACATTATCATCAGAAAATAAAATATAGCAAGCAAAGGCGTTGTCACATCCGTTGCAAAACGTGCCACGGGAATACTCATCAACGCTAAAATACATACAAGAACGAGCCTTAAAAACAAATATAATGACAGCTTCATCATTGATTTCATAGATAACCTCGATCCGGATATATATAATAAACCCAGTATATAATATTATATTTTATTTTATCATAAAAAAAAAGGTTTTGCAATAGCAAAACCCTCTTTTTATAAAATTTTAAGTTTTTAATTATATACTATCCTTATTTTTTTTCAAAAAGCTCAGGTTTATACTCTTTAAGCAAAGCAATCAACTCGTTATCGGAAATTATAGTTTGCCGACCGTTTTCATATTCTTCGTCTATCCATTCTTTTATCTTTTGAACAGCAGGATCTTTCTTATCGATCTTCTGTTCCGGTAAAAGATTAAAATAATTATTTATCCAGAACGCTATACCGGCAAGCCCCGAAACATTGCTGACAGCTACATTAGCCGGCTTATTGAGAATCTTTGCCGTATCAAAAATATTGTAAATCTCTTCATCCTTCAAAAGCCCGTCCGCGTGTATGCCTGCACGTGTAACATTGAAACTTTCTCCGACAAAAGGTGTCATAGGAGGGATCGCATAACCGACCACATTTCTATAATAATCCGCAAGCTCTGTTATAACTGTAGTATCAATCCCATTATGAGAACCTCTGAGTGAAATATATTCTATTATCATAGCTTCAAGCGGTACATTACCTGTACGTTCACCTATCCCAAACAAAGAGCAATTAACGGCTGATGCGCCGAAAAGCCATGCCGTTGCCGCATTTGTAACACCTTTATAAAAGTCGTTATGCCCGTGCCATTCAAGCCATTCAGAAGGAACAGCCGAATGATGCTGAAGACCATATATGAGGCCAGGGACTGAACGCGGAGGAGAAGCCTCCGAATACGGAACACCGTATCCCATAGTATCGCATGCGCGTATTTTTATCGGTATCCCGCTTTCAGCGGACATATCCATCAACTCATTTACAAACGGAACAACAAAACCGTAAAAATCCGCACGTGTTATATCCTCAAGGTGGCAACGAGGGCTTATTCCAAGTTCCATCGCGTCAGCGGCAACGGAAAGATAATGATCCATCGCCTGCTTGCGTGTCATTTTAAGTTTGTTGAATATATGATAATCCGAACAACTGACAAGAATACCGGTCTCCCGCAACTCCAGATCCTTAACAAGCTGAAAATCTTTTTTACTCGCACGTATCCATGTTGTTATCTCGGGGAATTCCAAACCCAGTTCTCTGCATTTATAAAGAGCTTGCCTGTCTTTTTCACTATATACAAAAAATTCCGTTTGACGGATTATACCTTCGGGGCCTCCGAGTCTGGAAAGCATTCTGTAAATATCAACTATCTGCTGTACAGTATACGGGGAGCGTGATTGCTGCCCGTCCCGGAACGTCGTATCCGTTATCCAGATTTTTTCCGGCATATTCATAGGTACACGGCGGTGGTTAAAAGCTATTCGCGGGATCTCAGTATAAGGATATATATCACGGTACAGATTTGGCTCAGCCACGTCTTGCACTGTATACCTATAGGTCTCCTCTTCAAGTACGTTGCTTTTTTTATTGAGTTCAAGCATATATAACATCTCCTCTCATTTCCGGATGTTTTCTGCAAATAAAAAACCTTTGGAATATTCTTTATAAAAAATCTTTATATAATTATTTCTTTAGATTATATCAGAAAAAAAACTTCCTGTCAATAGGATACACCCATTTTTTGCAGGAAGCTAATAAAAAAATTTTATTTTAAGAAGGTTTTTTATAAAAAAAAGTGTTTTTTTGAAATTTTACAAAGATAAATTTTCATATTGAAAATCAATTTCAAAAAAATCAATCAAGATTTTCTATGTTTTCTATATCATCAAAGCTGTCAAAATCACCGCGGTTAACATGAGTCAACTCATGTTCCAACGCGATACGCTGCCGATCGGAAGAAAGCTTTGCATTTATATACACATTATAATTTCCTTCCTCATCCACTGTGGTTATACCTCTTACGGAAACAGGAAGGTTTATATATCGTACTATAACATCATCCCTGACATACATATATCTATCTTCTCTCTTTTTTTAACGCCTCTATAATAGCAACTGCACGTTCAATATCCGACTTCGTAGCACCTTTAGACACGGAAAAAAGCATTTTCATTTCGGGCCGGGTCCTGAGGACTTCGCGTATTTCAAGCAAATCATGATTAGCAGTTCTGGTACGGGGAGTTATGCGTGAATAGAGCTCTTCTTCTGAAAGATATTCATCTCCGCTGATAGTTTCATCCTGCAAAAGCTTATCTATTGAAACACCTAAAACATCAGCCACACGCTGCGCCGTTTTTGAACCCGGTCTTCTGGAACCTGTTTCCCACATAGCAACAGTGCTCAAAGCCACACCGATTTTATCACTCAGATCCTTTTGTGTCAATCCTTGATTCTTGCGTAATATCCTAAGATTTTCAGAAAACCCCAAAATTATCACCTCTCACATTTTTATCACATATTAATTATATATCACATTTTCAGTAATGTCAATAAGTTTACAAAAAATTCATATTTTTACTTTTTCTTTTTCTTTGTGCATTTTTTTTTGTAAAATTATTTTTTCAGTCATAA
>CALWNV010000036.1 GCA_944382895.1 uncultured Clostridia bacterium
ATTTTCGCATGAGTATCAAAACTGTCCACAGTATTTACAAATCGGGTCATTTCAGGGGTCTGGATCGGCAGATCAGTCGCGCTTCCACCACACAAAACAGCAACATCTATCTCACCTTTCATCTTGGCAATGTCTTCGATCCTGACAACCGGCACACCTTTTGTCCTGATACTGACAGCAGACGGGGAACGACGGGTAAACACTGCTTTAAGCTCCATATCGGGGTTTTGCAATATAGCAGCTTCCGTACCTCTGCCCAGATTGCCGTAACCGACAATTCCTATTCTTATCATATATATAAATATCTCCTTTTATCATATAGAATCATTATTTGTGCGTCTGTAAACATATTTTTTACAGACGCACAAAAGATTTATTTATACAGTCCTGATTCTGTCAATTCCGGATCCTGAACATCTTTATTTATAACTCTGACATCTGAAAGAATAACTGTTATATTATCTTTTCCGCTAAATGAAAACTCGATTTTAGAAGGAGAATTCTGCGTAATCGTTATAAACTCAGAAGAAATCGGGATGTCTATATATGCGCCTGAACGGAAACTTTCAAACTCTTCTATTGTATTAACGCCGCTTTTCGCCATACATATCATTGAACCGGAAGGAATATCCTGGCCGTCGGCAGTCTCCATTTTTATGCGGATATGGGTATAAGGCGAATAATCGGAAACTCCGGTCAATGCCTCAAACGGGAAAGCAACACGTCTGCTTTTATCCGTGAAATACGCAATCAAGCTGTCGCCTTCGACTTCAACCGTAATACGTCTGTTCGCGTATAATATATCGTCTACAAAACCGGATATATCGGCAAGGACGATATTATCCGAAACCACATCGGGATAACAATAAACATATACTGTCTTATCCCCTACTTTGATCTCAAAATCATTTCTGTAAGCCGTCTCGTCAATATCGACAGTAAGACAATATCTCCCGTTATCCCCCTGAACTTCAACTCCGTTAATACTTACAGGCTGCGTTCCGTCGGAATATACAAAAATATCACGTTTGCCGCAATCGTAATTTTCATTACCACGGGTTATATAATAAACAAAATCAACATCTTCGCATATCTTTTCTGCAAGATCGTTTCTTGTAAACATAAGCTTACCGGTATCAGTATCAAAATCTATAGTACTGTTATACAGCGCGTCATAAAACATCTGCATAACATCGTTTGCCTCAACATCCGCACCAAGCTCAGAAATTATTTCGTTTATTTTTTGTTCATATATATAAAGGTATTCATAATCTTCCATACCGTCGCGCATGGCCTCAAGACGTATCGTCGGGACAGGGACATTCTCATTTATTATTCCGTCGCCTTCTCGACCCTGAAGCACGATATAATTATCGCCCGCCGGGTCGCCGCTACCGGTCCCGGTAAGATACGCATATGGATTTATCCAGATATTATCGTCAGTATGCTCCGCATCTGTAGCACGTCCCGCGGCGGTTGCACACCAACAGAAATATCCGTCTATGTCATAATCATAACTCATCCATGTCAACAAGCGCGCAGCAACAAGATAAGAGTCTATATGAGTGTTTAAGGCCGGGTACACAGGCCAGTTACATGTATACCACCACAATTCCTTGCCGTTGGCATGAAGATCTTCGACATCACCTTCAAGCATATTGCTGGGTTTAATACACCACGCATCTGGGACATATCTTATGAATCCTGCGGCAGAGTCCACTGCAGGTAAGAAATTATCATGTGTTACCATAGTTTTTACATTTGGCAAATCGTTATTCGCTACACCGGTAAACCATTCGACATCGTTTGCCCAGAAGTCTTCGCTCCCGGGATCAAGATCGCCTTTATTCTCAGGCTCGTCATGGGTCAGTACATATACTTTGCCCGGGGTTATCTGATTAAGTTTATCGGTCAAAGTGATAAAATCCTGATTAAATTTATATATCCTGCCTTGCTCAGGATCTTCTACCCATCCTCTTCTTCCGTCAAGATTAAGAAAATACGCCGTGATATCATTTCCAGTAGCGTATGTCTGCGCAGCGTTAAGATATTCCTCTTCAGAAGCTTTATCCTCAACGGGAAGACGCCAACTGCTCATCCTGTATTTCTTAAAAAATTCATAATATTGGACCATTTGCGAGTCATAATTATTTACATCCCACAACCCGTAATATGTCTTGAAATGAACATCTTCGCTTATCGCAAAATCATAAACGGTACATTCGACAGGAATAACCAACGTATTAATATCTGTTACGACAGTAACCTCTCCCGTATATTTTCCGGCACACTGATTCTTGTCGGAATATACGGTAATCCAATATCCCTGATTTTTATTAGCTGAAACAGAAAAGCCATCAGGATGGACCGAATCATCATACTTTGTTTCGATCAGAGCATCCGGATAATAAGCATCCGGATATCCAGTATATGTGTGATAATGCACATCGACATACATATAATGTTGACGATAAACAGTCATATTATCGGCAGGAATAAAATCAGTACCATTCTCATGTCTGAGAGCGCTTACCGAAACACTTTTAACCTTAAAATCCGAAAATCTGCTGTTAAGAATAAACTGCATTCCTTCATACTCATTTTTTGCAAGCGATACATTCAATGAGTTACTTGATGATTCAATGCTTTGATCCTGAAGCACCTTACTCGCGTTATCAACAACATAAGCCGAAACTCCGGGATCGACCTTAAAAACCGAACATGCACTCATCAGCAAAGCAGCTGTGACAGCTAAAACCAAAACAACAAAGATCTTTCTCATAAAATCTCTCCTTTTCTATTTTTTTATTCTTTCTATAAATTCCTCTGGATCAATATTATAACTCATTTTACTCTGTATTTCAACATACCAGTTGTCTGAATCAAGGATATTCTCAAAATCCGAACATGCTTCAATAAAAGATTCTCTCTCAATAACAGTTTCTACCTCGGAGAATACAAACACTATCCGTTCAAGTTTATCAGTCAACGCAAATGCCGCGGCGCTGTTATATATTATAAGTTTATCAATGTTCTCCTCTGTATCGTCATATTCGACCCGAAACTCTCCGGCTTTGGCTTCTGCTCTCTTTAAAGATTGCCGACCCGGAAGATTCTCAAAAAGAGAAGGTAAGGTATCTTCTCCCGTCCCTGATGTTTTGAAAGAATACACATCTCTTATATCATGTGTAGTAACTGACGGATAATCCGGCGCCGTACGGGCTATCGCGGGGACAGTAAAAAATAACATCACATAAGAAAGAAAGAATACTATAGTCAACGCAATTATTATCTGATAATTATGTATTTTACGTTTTATGAAAAAACGTTCTGTATCTATTTCAAAAGAAGCGTTTTTTCCTGCTTTTTCCACGACTTTAATATAAAAAGGAAATACGGCGAGCAATACCGGGGAAAGAAATTTTCCGGCAACTGAAAACCATCCGTACAAAGAATCAGACCAACTATTTTCTGCCGTAAAAATATTATAAATCAAAAAGAATATCTGAACGACTCCGAAACATATCCACATTACTTTCAGCAGCTTTTTGAATCTCCCGAAATCAACCGACCGCGTTTCTTTCCACGAGCGTTCCTCTCCTACTCTTCCCGCGGAAAACAACCATATCCCTACCACAAAAAGCTCAATAATAAAAAACATCGTGAAAAAACGCGCAATAAAAGAATATATAAGCGGTAAAGACAACGCGAGAAAGACGAGTGTAACGCGCATTATACCCTGCAACGAATCGACCTTAAAACGCCTGAAATACACCTGAGTTCCGCTCATATCACATCACCATCTGAAACAAACTAAAAAAAGCACTGAGAGCAGTTAATTAAAAGCCGCTCTCATAACATAATACAAAATCATGTCGACTCAGCAATTTTATATGTGCTTTCACCGTTTTCGTCAAGTACGGCCGTTGCATACTTAGTATGGAACTTCATCCCTAACTCTTTCTCAAGAGCGTCCATGCGCTCTTTAATGTCAGGAAGATGCGTTACTGAAATACAACGAAATTTTTTGACAGCTCCATAAACAAAAACATTACATAAAACATCCGCAGCTTCATCAAATGCCGTAGATTGAAACGCCTCGTTGAACAAAACCATATCTCCCTCATGAATAATATCAAGCATCGATGAAACACTTTTGACCTCGTCTTCGAAACGGCCTGTACCTGTATCCATAGCGGTAAAGTAGGCATACAATCCGTTTACGGTACTTATATAACAACTTTCCGCCGGAACGGGAAGCCCCGCCTGAGCAAGTATCTGTATCATACCTATCGTACGCAAAAACACGGTTTTGCCTGCATTGTTTTTACCGGTTATGACATATGCGCCGTCTTCAGGTTTCATTGATATATCATTTTTAACAATTTTCTCTCCCGGCTTGGAATATCTGTCTTTTTTCTTCATGTTCATCGCAAGCCACAGATCACATGCATTTTTACACTCAAAACGGCCTTTTGTTGTCGGATCGATATTAGGCAGACACACCGGGAGACCCAGATCTTTCAAAGTGTTCTCAAGATGTAATCCGAACCGGTAGAAGAAAATACCTTTATTTATTTTTTCAAACGGGCTTTTCATCTCGTTTACGATATGTTCCATCAGCTGCGTAAGCTTTGCAATGCTCTTCTCTACAAGACCCTGAAGCTCATGATCATCATTCTCGTCAAACCCGATAAACTCAACCTCAGCTTGGCTGTCAAAATTCTTTCTTTTCTTAGGAGTTTCATAACGGTAAGGCGTGGGATCGAGTTCCAGCATGTCAACGTCTTCGATACAAAAATATTTATTGAGTTTCATTATCATAACATAAGACGTATCAAGAGTAAGAGAAGACGAAAGATCCTCCGCAAGTTCTTTAAGCGAAATGAAATCCGGACTTCGTATTTCTGATTTGATAAATTCATTTATAGATATAAAGGCTTCCGATGTAAGTCTCATGCGTGAAAATATATGGGCTGAAGTTTCATAAAGCTCAAGACATTTGACAATCGCATCGGCAAGCGAACGCATCCTGAAAATCATCGAATCACGATGAGAAAATTCCTTTTTGGAATAAACGGTATTCCCGCCTCCACGCGTCGCGATAAGAAGATTTTTACATATATCCTGATATACAGCGAGTATTGACCTTAAATCATCAAACATCGATGGATTCTTAAGAAAATCCTCAAGAATATCCCTGCGCCATATAACGTTTTCAGGATCAGGCTCCGGGACACAGATAAGGTCAAAAACCTCTTTTTGCAGCGCAGTATTAACGGTTGCGCCACCCAAAACCTCATTAAGCAGAAGATGCTCCATGCTTTCCATCTGATTAGGCGTTTTTATGGCTTTCGAGGGATTTTTATAAAGCAGATCAACAACCTTGATCATTATGCCTCAACTCCTTTCAGAAGATTGCAACGTTCAAGCAACTGTTCTTTTGTCATACGATGTCTCAGAAGAATATCTCTTGAATACGATGAGGTAGCGTTTTCCATCGGGACAATCTTATAAAGACGTCTGCCCTCAACGCTGTCATCAACAGCAGCGACCAAAAGACATATTTTCCGTTCATTCTGTTCCGAATATTCTTTACAGAACTCTTTGACCGAATGAAAATGAGTAACGAACAAACCGAAACAATCTTTCGCAATAAGCTTTTTAAGCAACTCTGTACTCAGATCATGCGCAATATCCGCTTTTGTTGAGGAAAATGTCTCGTTAAGCAAGACCATAGACCCTTCTTCAAGCTCACGCAGCATTCTGTCGCAACGCGACTGTTCTTCTACAAGACGACCCTGGCTGTCGTTTCTTTCCTCAACAGGAAAATGAGTGTAAAGATATGTCAAAGGAAACATTTCCGCAGAAGCTGCCGTAGTATATCCTGATATTTGGAACAGCAGCTGAGAAATACCCATAGCAGTAAGGAATATGGTCTTACCGCCTCCGTTGGGGCCCGTGAGAAGATTGAAATGCGCGTCAGGATTACAGCTGAAATCACTGCACACTATCTGTGTTCTGTCCATACCGTTTTTAACAAGCAAAAGGCTGTACATATTATGAATTATTATAGTTTTATCTTTTTCTATAAATTTAACGGAGCAGACCGGCATACCAATATCCCTGAGCTTAAGATACATTTCGGTAAGAGCGAGAAGGGTGTTTGACTCATGAACAAGACAAAACCAATCTGTTTGAAAAAGATCTTTATATTCCGCTGAAAAGCGAGCCACCTCATCAAACACAGGTTTGAATATCTTCATATAAGTCCTGAATATACCTTCGCTCGGCGGGAACAGATTTTCAGTCTGGGCTTTTTGTTCCAGAGGTGTTATCTTCAGTCTGTCTGCAAGCAAAGCAAGCCTCTCCATAAGATTTTCGCCTTTTGTTTTTGTTGTTATACTGTTTTCAATATTTTCCCCGCGTGAAAAAAGCCTGTTTATCCTTACCGGGCTTATTCTGTCGAGTTCGGCACGGATCTTCGAAACATCGGCAAAAGCTTTTTCCATTTCGGAAACTCTTTTTTCATCAAGGATTTTATCAAAAATATCATTGATAACATCCCCGTAATTATCTCTGGACAGATTTTTTATATGAGCTATGGTCTGAATATACAACTCAATAAAACATTCAGTAACCAAAAAATCTTTTACAACAAGAGTATGCGGATATTTTTCAAACATTTCAAAATTATATATATCACGCAACTGCGTACACTTATCTCTGAACTCTTCAAAAAATTTCACGAGTTCAGGATTTTTAAGCATATCAGTCAAAATACTTTGACGATGAGCGAGTATATCCTGCCGAGGATAAAAATATTTCATCTCTTCAAAAAGTTCTTTTTGAAGGACTTCGCTTTCAATCAAATATTCAAGTATCTCACGAAGCTGAAGGTCTACCGCAACGGCATCCCATAATTTCTTATAAGGATTTCTGACACTTTCCTTTTCATCAGGAAATAAATAACTGAAAAATAAATTCATGCTCTCACCTCAATTTCATTTTCATAACGGTTTTGATTTTGGAACGAAGCATAGCCTTGTCCTCTGATGTCAGGGGCTCAAGCGGATTTTCTGCACCGCGACGTAAAAGATCGGACATAACTTTATTATCCGCGATAACAAGCCCGTAAAATGTATAGTCACCGTTTGACATCACAACACCGTTTCTGGTAAACATAAATTTAATACCCGGACTTATCAATAAAACAGGAACACACGGTACATCAATCTCTTTAGCCAGCCTGCGGGCATATGTCACCATATACATAGGGGCGGGCTTAGCTTTACGCATAAGTTCTTTTTGCTGAATAGATTTGATGGTAAGAAGCTGCTCCCCGAATTTTCTTTTCCGCTTTTCATGACAATAATGCCATCCATCGGGAGAAATAAAATTTATTCTTTTCCTTGTATCATAAAAACTACACATCTTGACAACGTATGTAACACCTTTTGACGCAATCACAAAATCCGGTTTTTTACGAAATTTGTAAGGAAGAAAAGCCCAGCCAAACACGTTCGCGCGAAACAACCAAGCGCCCTTCGCGTACCGCGAAGAATTCAGTAATAATCTACACCGAACATAAAGAGATATCCTATAAAATAAAAACCTGAAAAGAGGTATGCCGATAATAAGCACACCCAAAACTATCGCTATAAATACAAGCAGTAACACCAACGCGTCAGGGATTTTACCGCTGCCGGAACCGCTTGTATTCGCAAGAAAGACCGGAATAACATCCGGGAAAAGCAGGTTCATAACAGACCTCCTTCATAGGTTCTTTATTTATTATAATAAAACTTTTATATCCAGTCAAGAGCAAATGTTAATAAAAAACATGACATTTTTTGTATATACCGATTTCGAAAAAAGTCATACATACGACAGAAATAATTACATTACAGCCTCAAAACGGCGTATTTCCGGCAAAGATTACGAAATAATTTTATTTTTATCCGAAAGAAACATTCTTAAACTTTATATGTCAAACCTACATCAGAACTAAAAATATTTATAATGCTGTAACCGCTGTAACAATTGAAAAAAGTTATGAATTTATTTTATCTTTTTATATTGATGTGTTTGACTCTGAACAAAAACAAAATATTAAACTACAATTTCTTAAAGATTATACTTCTGCCGATTCTATTTTACATTTTTTTGATTTTCCTATCCAGTTTGAAATTGAAAACAGGAAGTCCTCGACTCCGCATAAATACAGCAGAATTTATAACAAAAACACCATTGTTGTCCAACCCATATTGGGTCGAATTCCAATGATGTTTTCATCTGTCAAAGGCACATGAAAAAGATTTTTTCGGCATTTCGGAGGTGGGAGTTGAACTCTCGAAAACCATACATTGAATAAAATAAGCGATTCAAAAATCGGCGCACTTTATTCTTCAAACATCAAAAATGCTAATGATTATAGAAGTTCTCCATAGCTTCTGCTTGCTCTGCGCGATAGTCACCTTCTCCGTAATCGGTGATATCTTTTTCTATTGTTTCAGCTTCATCAAGGTTCAAAGCAATATCCCACTTGTTAATAAGTTTTACTGAATCTAATTCTGCTTGCGAAAAACTACCATCATCAGCAAAGTGAATTCTAACTTCGCAATTAACTTCAGCTAATGCATTTCGAAATTCCAAACGCGTATATGCACAAAAGTAATAGCATCGGTCTTCGCTGTCCCAAGCTGAACGGTTTTCATCAAGAAACTCAGCACACCCATCTGCCGATAAAGTTACTGTTATTTGAAGTAATGCAGAATTCTGTGTTACTTCAAGAGGCACTATTATATCGTCAATATTAACAACTGATATCTTTTCTATATCAACTTCTTCAGCAGTATCGATTTCGTCAATACAAAAAGCTTCACTTAAAGCAGCATCCGCAATCTCAGTATAAATATCTGATTGAGTTTGAGAAATAAGCATTTCATACAGGTTAGATTTGTCATCCAACTGCTCCCAAAGAAGAAGCATTGCTGCCTCAAAACTATCCACTTGCACAATCTGCTTATTTCCTTCTAAAGTACGCTTCCAATCCGAATCATCACTTATAATGAGAACTGTGGAATTTACATTGTTTTTGCAATACTCTATGATTCCTTTGAGAATGAATGCATCAGGAAATTCTGCTTTTTTATCTCCGGTAGCACTAAAAGGTGGATTCGCATTAAAATAATCTTCGAAAATTTCTTGTGCTGGTACATACGGAACAGAAACTGCGCGTTTATAGAAAAAGCTAAATTTGTCATCCAGCCTTTTTTCAATCTCCAACTCATCAAGTTTTCTGATCAAATCTTCAGTTGAAACATCGATCATCTGCAGTTGCTTGTTATACTTCCTTAAAGAAGTTTGAAAATTTCCAATTCTACTTACTAATTCAGATTCACCAATGTGTTTCTTAATTTCTGATTCAAGAACAGGATGCGTAAGCAATGTAATATTATTTGCTTCCAATAGTTGAAGCAACATGGGAATAATCGATTTTGTAATGCCCTCAAAATCACATTGATTTTTATGATATATTGAGGTGTCAATCATGACGGCATCTATTTTATGATTCATTAACTTTAACCTATCTTTCTCACATAAGTATTCTATTCTATATTATAATCTGCTTCTCAATTCTTTTCAAGGGACACAATCGATTCCATAAATACCAAAACGCCATTGAATTTAGGTCTTTAGAGACATATTTCAATGGCGTTTTAGGATGTTTAAGCAGTGGAACAAACTGTTTTGGCTATACTGCCATCACTGTTCCACCTCGGTTTCCACTTCAAGTCCGCCGAGGAAAACCACCTTGATTCTATCCTTGGATTCGACGATGACGCATTGCAGGATTTTTCGGATAATCTCATTGTCGAAGGTCAGCGGGTGGTTCTTCATACCATCGAGGACGGTGAAAATCTGCTCCAACCGTGACTTGGCGTTTTTGCGATGCTGCTCGGCGGCTTCGTATTCTGCCAGCTTTTTTTCCAGCATTCTCTTTTCGCTCATCAACGTTTCAACGCGGGGATCGGTGAGCAGGCTTTCGGGATTCTCGGCGGTTACGGTGTTTAGTATGTCATTAAACTCTCTATCAATTTGTGCAATGCGGATTTGGATATCCATGCTTTCATCCTCACCGGCTTCAGCGCCAAGCCCCATTTGGATATGCATTTTCAGTGTTTGCAGAATGTCGGGATTGCTTTTCGCTGTATTCAGTATCGCATTCATAATAGCCTCTTGCAGAGGCGCTTCTTCCATAGTCGGTGAGTGGTGACAGTATTTTTTGCCGTAGTCAAGGCGGTTGATACAGCGCCATACAATTCTCTTTTGACCACCTGCCGTCCAAGTACATCGGCGGTATGGCGTTCCGCATTCTCCGCAGACAAGTAGTTCGGTGAGTGCGTACTTTCCGCAGTATTTGCCTTGCTCGGTTGTGGTGCCGACCTGCTTGACCTTGCGTTTCGAGGCTCGCCTTGCCAGTTCCTCCTGTACCTGTGCGAAGGTGTCGGCATCAATGATTGCCGGATGATTGTTCTCTACATAATACTGCGGTCGTTCGCCGCCGTTGATATGCACCTTTTTGCTGATACAGTCCTCGACATAGGTTTTGCCCAGCAGAGCGTCACCCTTGTATTTTACATTGGAGAGGATAGACTGTATCACTCCGGGCTGCCATACGGCTTTTCCCATCGGCGTGGGAACACTGTCTGCGGTTAGTCCATCGGCAATCTGTTGCAGGCTGCTGCCGGAGAGAAATTCCGTATAGATTCGCCGTACTGTTATCGCCTGTGCAGGATCAATTTCCGGTTTTCCATCTGCACCCTGACGGTATCCGAGGAAGGATTTATAAGCGAAGGAACATTGCCTTCCTTTGCGCTTTGCGCCTTGCCCCATGCCACATTGTGGCTGATGTTTTCGGATTCGCTCTGTGCGATAGAGCCATATATGGAGATGTAAAACTCAGAGGCAGGATCGATGCTGTGCAAATTTTGTTCTTCAAAGTACACATCCACCTTGATTTCCCGCAGCATTCGTGTGATCTTGATGCAGTCGAGGGTGTTTCGGGCAAAGCGGCTGATGGATTTAACGATAATCATATCTACCCGGCCTCGTTTGCATTGGCGGATCAACTTATTGAACTCATCGCGCTTTTTCATACTGGTGCCGGTGATACCCTTGTCAGCGTAAATGCCTACCAACTTCCAGCCGGGTTCTCTGTGAATCCGTTCTGTGTAGTGGTTCACCTGATTTTCATAACTGTTAAGCTGTTCGTCCTGCTTGGTGGACACTCGGCAGTAAGCGGCTACCCGTTTGGTAATGCTTTGTGTGCTGTGCGCATTCACCGGCTGTATAGTCGGAGCAATGGTGCGTACTCTCTTTTGCAGTATGGGTGCTGTCTGTTGCATCGTTTTTCTCCTTTCTGATCTGCTGACCGTTTTTAAGGGTGAGGCTGACCGCTTTGTCGGCATGGAGTGTAATGGCGGTGGCTATTTTCGCCGTTAATTCTCCGTTATAGCAAGAGAGCGACCTTGTTCTTTGCAAGGTCGCTCTTATCATCTCTGTGATACGCTGGGTGGCATCTAATGTTTCATACACCAGCGAAGCGTATTCAAATATTCTGTTTTTCAGCGTCTCCTTTTCAATGCTCAGACTGTCAAGCAGTCGACCGATTTCATTCTTTAATCGGATGACTTCTACGGGCGGCTCAGTCGGTGCTGGCTCGCTTTGCAGGATGCTCGGCTTGGCGATGAGATAGTTGATGCATTCGGTGATTGCCGAGAGCAACGCATCGTCCGAGATTTTGATAACTCCACCGCAAGTTTTGCATACCCATTTTTCTTGGTAAGTGGTGCGGCTGTCATGCTTGCGCTGCATCGGTTCTCCACATTTCTCACAGAGAACCGGAAGCTGCAGCTTGAAAATATTTGCTGTGCGGTCGAGGGATTTCTGTGTGTTTCGGGAGGCTCTGATTGCCTGCGCTTTGTCATATACGCTTTGATCTATAATAGGGGGATAGATGTCGTTGCCGATGTGGCGTTTATCCTCAATGATGCGTTTCAGACGGGCTTTGTTCCATCCTGTTGTTCCGGACAGATATTCCACTTGTCGTTCATTAAGCCTTTGTGCGATCTTCAATAGGGATTGCCCGTCCAAATAATCGGAAAATATATCTTGAACCGCTTGGCTTTCGGTTGGGTGAAAGATGATTTTGCCGTTCTCCATTGTATAGCCGAAGGGAATGTTTCGTATTTTCATATCATGCGCTCCTTTCCTCAATTTTCTCGGTGAGCGTCAGTCCGCCGGCGAGGCAGAAGCGCAGCGTATTCCTGCCGATTACGGTAATACTCTCCACGATTTGTCCGAACAAGTCCGTGTCGAAGCTGTCCGTTGGAACATATTCGGCAATGGTGTCATTTAATTCTTTCAGAGATTCAATGATTTCATCATCCTCATCCTCTGTCAGGATGCGGCGGCGCTCTGATCGGAGTTCACTAACCTTCCGGTCAAGATCGCCCGATCTGGAGGCATACTCGGCATGATTGAGAACGCCGTTTTTGTAAAGCTGGGCAACCACAAGGCTCTGCGCATTGACATCAGCGATTTGGCGATTGAGCTGATACACCTGTTCTCCGCTTGTACTGGTTCGGCTCTGCAGCTTTTCAAGCTGTCTTATTAAATCGCCCAGCAGTTCTTCTCGGTTTTGCGCGAGCTTATTGCTCATCCGTATGAACGCGGACATCACAGCATCCTCCCGGATTCTGTCACCGGCGCACTCTGTTCTGCCTGCCGCTTTGTATGAGCAGAGCCAATATGCTGTTCCGTTCACTACCTGCCTGCGGTAATTGTGACCGCAGACCGGACATTTCAGCATACCGCTGAATGGATAACGGTTTTTCGGGACATGATTGCCTTTCGATTTGCTTTTTTGCAGTTCCTGCACTGCTTGGTAGGTTTCTCTGCTGACGATAGCGGGATTGCTGTTTTCCACATAATACTGTGCCTTTTCGCCTCGGTTTCTCTTTTTGGTAAAGGGCAGGCTTTCGGTGGTGTAACTCTTTTGGAGCAGGCAGTCACCCATATACCTCTCGTTGTTGAGGATATAGTCAATGGTGAAGAGATGCCATGTTTTCTGACCGTACCGTTTCGGCACTCCGTCCGCATTGAGCTGATTGGCAATGGCTTGCTTGCCGCAGCCCTGCAGGTAGAGATGAAAAATCCGGCGCACAACCTGCGCCTCCGCTTCATTGATTTGAAGCTCGCCGTCTATGAGGTCGTACCCATAGGCGGCTCGGCAGCAGTTGAAATCACCGGATTCCATTCTTTTTTGATAGCTCCACCGCATATTCTCGGATATAGTTTCCGATTCCCGCTGTGCAGCGATGCCGGGGAATGTCATCATCAGTTCGAGGTCAACCGTTTCCGTGTCGATGCCTTGTTCTTCAAAATAGATGCTGACGCCCATTTCCTTTAACGCTCTTGTTGCCGCTAAAAACTCGGCGGTGTTTCGGGCGAATCGGGAGACGCTTTTTGTAATGATGCGGTCAATTTTTCCTTTCTTACAGTCCCGAATCAAGCGGTTGAAATCATCCCGCTTGTCCATGCGTGTGCCGGTGATGCCTTCATCGGCATAAATGTCCACCAGCTCGTATTCAGGATGTTCTGCAACGTATTCTGTATAATGCTTGACCTGCGCTGCGAATGAGTGAAGCTGATCTTCGGAATTGCTGGATACCCGTGTGTAGGGTGCTAACCGCAGGATTCGTTGTTCCTGTTTTCCGGCTGTCAGCTCGGTAATTGTTTTTCCCATGTTGATCTCCTTTCTGCGGATTTTCCGCTTTTCATATTACCGCTTTCTCTGCGGCAACACGAAGGATACCACATGAGTTCGCATACATCCAGCGAGAATGGCGAGAATTAAAGGAAAAGACATAACTTTTTTTGCGGATCGTAATGTTCCGCCTGCAACTGTACGATATTGTTGTATTCTTCTTTGGTAATCAGCTTCATGGACAGCAGAAGGCGAAGCATATTCAGCCCGTAGGCAAGTGAGGCGTGGTCTTTGTCTGATAGATTTTTCATCATAACAGCACCTCCATGCATTTGACACCGAGGCTGGTGATGAGAGCGTGATCAACTTTTCCCATTGTATCCTTATTCAGTTTACCGGCATAATCGCCAAGCCTTGTTTTATCTATAGTCCGAAGTTGTTCCAGTAGGACGATGGACGGCGTTTTCAGTCCATCGATGGTAATCTTAACATGGGTGGGAAGCCCCGCTTTTTCTCTTTTACTTGTAACGGCCGCCACAATAGTGGTGGGGCTATATTGATTACCCTTGTCGTTTTGCAGCACAAGGACGGGACGGAAACCACCCTGCTCGCTTCCAATAATAGGCGATAGATCGGCGTAATATATCTCGCCGCGTTTTACCTGTTTCATCTGTGTTCCTCCGTATATTAAGTAAAAACGGCCGCCTGTCGTGTTTTGGGCAGACGGCCGCTGTATTATTTTGTATCAATCGTTTTGCGTGTCTATCCGATATTTGAACCACGCCGTCCCTCGGATATACGGGAACACACCCACCGGTCATGCATTTGACCTCATTGGAATCTCACCACCCCCAGGATCGCTGCGGGACGCCCTCCTTTGCTGCGACGGTTTTATCACGCTCGGCTTTAGGACTGGACGCAAGTACCTTTAATGCCTCTGCCTGTTATCGCCTTCGCGGTGGGTGCGCCACAGCGTCTGAGTATTATCTCATATGGCTTGCCGGTTTTGCCAGCAGCAGAGGGGAAGTAATGGGTATGCTGTGCTATTCGGTTTTCAAGGAACAAAAGAGAGATTTTTCTCCCTCACTATTCCTCCACAACACGAAAAGGCTAAAACGAAACGCCCTCAAAAAAATTTTTTACGAATTTCTCAAACTGCCGCTTGTATTTGCGGATAACTTGCTCGGATACGCCGTACTTTTTTGCCATTGCCGCTGTGCAGGATTTCTTTTTTTCGGCGAGATAATACGCCAGCAGATCCACAGCCCATGGTTTCCACGCAAAAAGCTGCTTTTTCAGCTCGTCCATGATCATTTCACTGATTACGGCGGCTTCCATATCTTCCGCACTACGCAGGCACTCCAAAAGTGTAATGTCATCGGTTTCGTTCAAAACGGCGTTCAGTGATAAAAACTGATATTCCTTTCCTGCCTTACGGCTACGCTCCGTTATGGTATGCCGGCTGTTCCATTTTTTGTACTCAGCGTAAGATACCTCTATGATCATCCGGTCAATCTCTTTGCCTTCCTCAATGCAGTCAGCAATAAAATACCGGCGATGCTCGGTGGGAAGATAGCGGTTGGCGTTTACAGCGGCAAGCCATTCCGCTGCGGTGACTGCGCAGAGTGCCGCCTTGCCGTCCTTTTGCGGTTTGTTGATTAAATATGTGTTTTTCAAAACAAAGTCCTTTCCCGAACAAGCCGGGGAAGGACTCCGTTTTACCGTGCGAGTATCCGAGCAAACAAAAAAGCGCCGTGGAAATCAGATTGATACAATATGCCCGTATCATTCTGACTCGCACGGCGCCTGGCAGCCTGACCGTTTCCGATCTTCTCCGCTTGCTCGAATAGAGTTTTATGGTTTTTATTTTATTGTTGTTTTATACTTTCTGCGGCGGTGCCTGCGGAAATAGGCAAGATTCAGCACGGATACCGTTTTGCATTTCCGGCATCGGATAGTCAGATGCCCTGTGCAGTCGGAAAAAACCGTGCCTGCCTTATATCCGCATTCGGGACATTTCAGATCCCGTTCGATCAGGCTCTCCGCTTCCTTGCGGGACAATTCCGCTTTCATGCGTATTTCCTCGTTGGCTCGGTAAGCATTAGGTTTCATGAGGTGTTACCTCCCAACTGGAGTTCCTTTTCGATATATTCGGAAATGTCATGATAATTCAGCAGTCCGAGTCCACGCAGTCGGATCACGAGGGCTGTGTAAGACACCTCCAAAGCATCCGCCATCTTTTGCAGGATGACTTTCTCTCTCGGATGGAAGACGGTTTCCCCATAAACCGGCAGCCGTTTTCCGCCGTTGAACCTTTTCAGTGTTTCGTACATGACCGGCCTCGGCATCAGCAGGGAGGCGGAAAAGGTATTTGCCTGCCATTCGCTGATGCTGTACATCTCCTGCATTTCCTGCAGCGAGTATGTCCGTTCTCTGTCATGGGTGCGGTGAAAACAGGCGGCGCTCTCCGGATTAATACGCATGGATATCAGATGTCCGGCTTCGTGGCCGAGTGTGAACCGCCGGTGCGTGTGTTCTTCCGGACGGAGCAGATACCGGTCAAGCACAATGGTTTTGAATGGGAATACCACGGAGAGAGCCTGTCCGTTCCGCTTTATTTTCAAAGGCGCTCGTCCGTCACCCGTAAATCCTATTTTATTGGGATCATTCTCGGCAAAGGTTTCGTATAATATGCGGCATTTCAAATAATTCTGCACGAAGCCATCGATATCCACGCTTTGCGGGATCGGTTCCTCTTGACCGAGGTGTTGACGAAGCATCACTTCGCACAGTTCTTCGATTTCTGCCTGTGAAATAAAGTTGATCAATCAGTTTCCCTCCTTTTTGCTATGTAAGCTGCTTGATCACCTGCTGCGCCACGCCCTGGACATAGCAGCGGTCGGTATAGATATCCTCCATGGTACTGTTTTCCGGATGGAGCCGGATGCAGCCCTTTTCGTGGTCTATGTAAAAGCGCTTGAGGGTGGTTTCGTTATCCACCAGTGCAACGATGATGTCACCCTCGTCAGCGGTGTTCTGCTTTTTTATCACTACAAGGTCGCCCGGCTCAATACCGGCCTCCACCATGGAATATCCTCTAGCGCGCAGCAGCAAGAATTCTCCGCTGCCGAACAGCGCCGTGGGCAGTGCCACATACGCTTCAAAGTCTTCTTCCGCGTATTCCGGCTGTCCGCAGGAGATGCCGCCCAACACCGGGGTGAGGACAACCTCCGCATTCGCTTTCCGCGTCACGGAGGTTTCAGCAGTCTTGCCGTTGTAGGAGAGCAGCCCGCGCCTATCCATCTCCCAAAGGTAGCTGTGTACGGTGCTTTTCGCGTAGCCTACCTCTGCGGCAAGCTCGCCGATAGAAGGGGATCGGTAATGGGAAAAATAAAATTCCTCCACAGCGTTTTTGATCTGCTCCATTGTTTCTTCGCTTTTACAGCGCATGGCGGCACCTCCTTTTCTCATATCCGAACGAAGCGTTCGGGATAGGTATATTATACCGGTTTGTCCCATCCGCTTCAATAGATTTTGGAAAAGTCAAATCGGGATGGGCGTTTCAGAACCCATCCCGATTTTTGCTCCTGCTATTTCGCTTGTTTTAAGGCAGCCTGCAGTCGCTGTGCGTACTCCTGCCTTACCGGTTCGGGCGACAGAATTTCGATCTGCCCGCCGTAGGTGAACACCCAAGCGTAAAAGGTAGGGCTGACCGATACCTGTACGCGGGCGGTGAAATGGCTGCTGTCATACCGTCCCGTCTGTACCTGCTCCCCGAAGCGGTCTACGATATCATCCATGAGGCCATTTTCGCATTTCAGCTCCACGGTGCAGTCCGCACCGTCGTACATAGAGAAGACACGGCGGCAGTGCTTGCCTATGTCATAGCCCTCCGGCCTTGGGCAGAAGGCGCTCTCTGACAGCTCCGGGCGGCACATCCGGTCTACCCGGAAGGTGACCACCTTGCCATGGCTCTCGGAGTAGCCGCACACATAGTAGGCATCGCTGTTCCAAACCATATCGTAAGGAGAGAGGACATACACACGTCCGCCGTGCTTATACCGCTTTTTCTTCTGTGGGGTGTATTCGATATATTTGAACATGACGGTTTTCTGCTGCTGGATCGCCGTATGCAGGATGTCCACGGCATAATAGACAGCCTCGTTGACGGTCTTTGCCTTGCCGTCCACAAAGAGGCTGCGCCTGAGGCTCTCTCCCTGATGGGGGCTTGCAAGTCCCGTCACCTTACCGATCAGCTCGCGGCTCTTTTTGGGGGAGATAAACCTTGCTGCCTGCACCGCGTCCACCAGCAGCTTCAGCTCGGCAAGCTCCAGATGCCTTGTCCCGATGAAGTATTCGTTCTGGCGGCTACGGTTGCAGACCACATCAAAGCCGCTGTTTTGCAGCTCGGCAGCGTCCTCTGCCACCGTCTTGCGGGTAGTGGAGATGCCCAGGGAGGCGAGATATGCTATGATATCCGCCGTGGTGGCGGGATGCTCCTCATCGGTGTGATCCCACAAATATTTGAAGATATATAACGCCCTGTTTTTATTGACCATTATCTTTATAGAAACCCTTTGCAAAAATCTTTTCCCTTGTTTTCTTGATTTCTCATTTTCGTATGGTCTTCACCCCAAATACAAAATAAATAATGTGGCAGACCCAGACGACGGCCAGGATCACGCTGGGTACGATTACGCCGGCCCGCGTCATCATGAAGAAGCCGATTCCCATTACCAGCGTCACCGGGATGATGATGCCGAGCTTGGTCTGCACCGTCATGCCCTTTTTCTTT
>CALWNV010000037.1 GCA_944382895.1 uncultured Clostridia bacterium
TCTTTCGGAAAAGTTCGCGTTGCTGGATACGTTCGTTCCCAAAATAGATAACTGGGCGGTATGCGACAGCGTTTGCGCCGCGATGAAATTCCGGGAAAACGAGCTGAGCGAAACGTTCGGATATATAAATTCCTTCTCAGGCTCGGAAAAAGAGTTTGAGCTCAGGTTTTTTATAGTTATGATACTTGATCATTTTACCGGATATCTCTCTCCGGAGCGTATTTTCCGCATATGCGAGAATGTGGACTGCGGAAAATATTATGTTGCGATGGCCGTCGCGTGGCTGATAAGCGTCTGCGCAGTGAAATTCCCGGAACAAACGCTTGTGTTCCTCAAAAAAAACACCCTGGATACATTCACTCATAACAAAGCTGTGCAAAAGTCTCTTGAATCTCTCAGAACGGATACGGATATCAAAAATCAGCTCAGAGAATTGAAAAGACGCTGAGAATATTGGTATTTATCTTTTTTGGATAAAAAATAAAAACCCGAGCAGTCAGCCAGAACGGCAGCGGACGCTTGGGTTTTTTCAGAATTGACACTTTCGTTTGTGTAAAGGCGTTTTTACATGAAAATTAACTTTTTGTTTTTTTCAGGGTAATATTTTGCTGTTATAAATGGAATTGACGTTTTATTTACAAATAATATTTTTTTTAATATCAATATTGAAAATTGTTTATGGCTGTGTTATAATGATTCAGTAACAATATTATGTCTGAAAAAATATAAACGAGATTATGGAAAATGCGGGATAAAATGGTGTTTCGGGCGGAAAAGCAAGCGAAAACGTTATTCGCGGAGCAGGATATAGTTATTTTGAGATCAGCTTTTTCATATTGGGAAGATCGCTTGTTACAGGTTAAATAAAATAGATCTGAATTTTTGTTAGGGGTGTTTTCATGGAAGATTTTATCGGAAAGACCTGTCCGTATTGTAAGACAAAAATCAAAGAAGGAGACGACGTGAAGGTCTGCCCTGCTTGTAATATTCCTCATCATGCCGAGTGCTGGGCGGAAAATAAGGGTTGCACAACTTTTGGCTGTTCCGTAAAGGAATCTGGAGAACAGCGCCTCCCTGTTGGTGTATGCCGGAATTGCGGTGCTTATTTGTTTGATGGGCAATTGTTCTGCCCGAAGTGCGGGACCCCCGTAAAAACATCCTCCGGACAAGTTTGCGTAAAATGCGGGGCTGAGATACTGGAAGATCAGAATTTCTGCCGTAAATGCGGCCATACGATCAGGGCCGCCGCAGCGGCTACTGTGCGGAAAAACGTTAAGATGAAAAATCAAAGGTTCTCCGAGAACAAAAAAAAGAGTTTCAGGAAAGCAGTCGCTGTTATTATATCGGTTGTTGTGTTTATTGTGGCTTTTCTGATCGTTTTCAATGCGGTCATCATGCCGGCCATCAAGTACAATAATGCCTGGTGTCTTCTTTATACCGAGACAGTTTCGGCAGGGTCTTCTCATACCGTAGGAGTGAAATCAGACGGCACGGTGGTCGCGACCGGAAAAAATAATTATGGTCAGTGTGATGTGGATGACTGGACAGATATAGTCGCGGTTTCGGCAGGGTCTACTCATACCGTAGGAGTGAAATCAGACGGCACGGCGGTCGCTGCCGGAGATAATGGTTATGGCCAGTGTGATGTAGATAATTGGGAGGATATAGTCGCTGTCTCGGCAGGGAACATTCATACCGTAGGATTGCGATCAGGCGGCACGGTGATCGCGACTGGAGATAATAATTATGGCCAGTGTGATGTGGATGATTGGGCGGATATAATCGCGGTCTCGGCAGAGGAAGATCATACCGTAGGATTGAGATCAGACGGCACGGTGGTCGCGGTCGGAAAAAAATATGATGGCCAGTGTAATGTAGATTATTGGGAGAATATAGTTGCAGTCTCGACAGGGGGATATCATACCATAGGATTGAGATCAGACGGCACGGTGATCTCGATCGGAGAAAATAATTCTGACCAGTGTGATGTGTATGGCTGGACAGATATAGTCGCTGTCTCGGCAGGGGCTTCTCATACCGTAGGATTGAAATCAGACGGCACGGTGATTGCGACCGGAAGCGATTATAATTGTCGGTGTGATGTGGATGACTGGGCAGATATAGTCGCGGTCTCGGCAGGGAAAGATTATACCATAGGATTGCGATCAGACGGTACGACGGTCGCGGTCGGAAATAATTATGACGGTCAGTGTGATGTAGGCGCTTGGAAAGATATAAAATTGCCTGACAACAAATATTTTAAGTTGATAAACATATAAAAACCGCTGATGTTTATAAGATAATCGCCGTGTTGAGACGATTCCGAAACGGCTCTTTCTGTTTTATGTCAGGGTAAATAAATTTTCACGGTAAATGTTTTGCCGCATATATAAATTAAAATATGGCTGGTAAATCAAGGTGAGTGGCTCCTGTCAGATCTGACAGAAGCCACTTTTTTTGTGGGAGTTTGATATATGTTTTTTGAAACCGACAGAAATTATTTATTGGGAAGGTAAACAAAGCAATATAATACTATTCCGGCGGCTGCTACCAAAGTTAACGCCGACAGCAGTACGATATCTTGTTTTTTAATCTCCAGTTTTTTTATCCCAATATTTGTCAAGCCCATTCGGTCGGAGACAGGGGCGGAAACGTTCAAAAATAAAATCAATAATAACGCTTCCGCGGGAAAAAGCGCGATATTTTTGACCAGTCTGGGAATGGAAAGGATTGTATAAGCTTCATTGGTATATTTGCCATAAAAATACAGCAATATCGGATTAAGAATCAGGTTGCAGACAAAAACTACTGAAAAGCGCGAAAGTATAACGCGAATCGAGGAAAGCTTCGCCCTATACAGAAAAATCGCGAATAAAAACCCCCCTGTCATTTCAACAAAAATAAAAGGGAAAAAGTAAATCCCTTGCGGAAAAAGAATACAGCCTATCGTATCGGAGATTGCGCCGGAAATCAACGCGACCACCGGACCGTAACACATGGAACCTAATGCGTTGACAAAAAAGCCCGTAGTAATGTTTAAGCTGGGTCCTATCGGAATTGCAAACAATTTGAACGCTACTCTGAGCGCGATGATAAGAGAAGCAAAAACAAGCATACGCGTATTTTTTAATTCATTGAAAGCACATCTCCAGTATATTTTTGAAAACGGGGTTGCGAACAATTGTTGATCAGACATAAAAAAACCTCCTTATGTAAAAATCGTTGCCACATAAGGAAAGTTTTAATGTCTTCCGATATGCGGCAGCGGGATGCGAAAAACAGACCGCAAGCAATGCTTTTCGTTCTGATGACAACTCCCCGTTCATCAGACACTTAACGCCTGTTTTTCTACTCTGCCATATTGTCAAAACTAATGTTTATTATATCAGCGCTGTCGTTGATTGTCAATATATGTCATAAAAAAATACATTTTTACGGCAATTATGCTTTATAAAAAATCGTATGCTATAATTTCCGTTATTATAGAAAAAAACAGAAAGTATTGTTTTGTCAGGATACATGGGTTGAGCGACGATTTATGATTTATGTCCGTGCGACGTTTTTGTTTTCAAAATCAGATACTGCGCAAATGAGTCAGGGGATAAAGCGAGTTGAAAACAGCGCGACAGAACAAAGAGGACGCGAGCCGCCCGGGACAAAGGTTTGAACGGTATGAGATGACCGGGGAAGTACAGCAGGTCAGGTTTCTTTATAAAGCCTTTTGAGCAAAGCGATTTCCGCGGCGTATCCGTCAAGATCGTTAGGTGTTTCAAGGATAAAAGGCAGATTTTTCAGTTTGGGATGATTTATCAGGTTTTCAAATGTTTTTATACCGAGAAAACCTTTTCCGATTTTTTCATGACGGTCCTTATGGCTCTGATATGGGTTTTTACTGTCGTTGACGTGGAGGGCCTTAAGATTTGTTATACCGATTATTTTGTCAAATTGTTCAAGGACTCCGTCCAGATCGTTCACTATATCGTATCCCGCGTCGTAAACGTGGCATGTGTCAAGGCAGATCCCCAGTTTATCCGGGAAAGATGTGTTATCCATTATCAGGCGCAGTTGTTCAAAACTCGATCCTATTTCGCTTCCTTTACCGGACATCGTCTCAAGCAGTACGGTAGTGGTCTGAGCCTCGTTAAGATATTTATTGAGCATCTCGCAGATAAGAGAGATACCCTGTTCCTCACCCTGTCCTACATGTGAGCCGGGATGAAAATTATAATAGTTTCCGGGTATAAGCTCCATACGTTTCATGTCATCCTCAAATACCATATGCGCGAATTCCCGCGTATGTTTATCCGGGGAGCAGGGGTTGAGAGTGTACGGTGAGTGGGCGACGATCTTTGCGAATGCGTGTTTTTGCGCAAAATCGGTATAAGCTTTTATATCAGCCTCGTCTACCGGCCTGGCCTTCCCGCCTCTGGGATTTCTTGTGAAAAACGCGAAAGTGTTGCCGCCGAGTTCAGTAATTTGTCTTCCCATCGCGAGAAATCCCGCCGACGCGGACAGATGGCATCCTATATTGAGCATAGAAAATCACCTCAGTTATCAGAATCAAAAAATATGAATTTTCAGGCCGTTATAAAATATACGCGTATTGATAAGAGCGGTTTTCGCCGTTCCCGGAGCAGCAAAGAAAGCTGCTGTTATATTTTTTTCAGGCAGAGGGATCGCCGGTTGTTTTGACACAAACTTCAGTTTTACTGAAATTTCACTGGTTGAGTATATTTTTCACGGAGTTTTTCGATATTTCGCGCGGATCGTATTACCCGGTAATATCAGCGGGGGATATACGATAGTTAATGAGAAAACCTTGATCAGGGATATTTTTTTATAAAGCGTGATTATTCTGAAGAAAATTTTTCATAAGGCATGATATTAGGAAATATAATTGTAATAATGATTTTTGTATGAGAGTTTTCGTATAATGCTTATTATAACATAACATGCTGTTAAAATCAATAGCGGGGGACATTATGATAGGTATAATATCAGCTGTTTTCATTGTCGCGGGCACGTTATATTCTTTTTTTACCGGAGGAGCGGAGGCCGTTTCATCCGCGGTCCTGAGCGGCGGAAGTGACGCTGTAAGTTTTTTGTTGAAAACGGGCGGGGCTATATGTTTTTTTTGCGGGATTATGAAAATTGCCGAAAAGGCGGGGCTTACGGCAAAAATCGCGAAGATCCTGCGCCCTCTCCTTTCAAAAATAATCCCGTCTATGCGCAGTTCACCGGGGGCGGAAGAAGCTGTATGCATGAATGTTTCTTCCAATCTGCTCGGCTTGGGTAACGCAGCGACACCGTTCGGTATTAAAGCTTCGAAAAGTCTGTTTAAGGGTATACCGGACCGTTCGCTCGCTTCATTTGTCGTTCTCAATACTTCTTCTGTGCAGCTTATCCCGTCTACGGTCGCTTCAATAAGAGCGGCAGCGGGATCAAACTCACCGTTTGATATCCTGCTGCCTGTTCTTATATCCCAAAGCGTCGCTTGCGCGGCGGGGCTTATCTTTGTGCGGATCATGTTCAGGGAATAGTTATTTGATAAGCTTTGTTTTGATTTTTGTTCTGTCAAGAGCGAGACCCGCGATAATAAACAATATACCGCTTGCCGCCGCCTGAAGAACGTTCCACGGAACAGAGACCAGAGCTCCGGTGAACGCGGCTGCCGCGTTCGGGTAATCGTTGCTTGCGGTCAGTAAAATTATTTCCGCCAAATAATATCCGGCGGTGGTTATGATTAGCCCGGCCGCCGATGCGACAATGTTCCTGCCGCATATTATCCTGTCTTTTTTATATGTAAACGTGAGGACAAGAAGAGCTTTGATGATAAGTGTCGCCGGCGCCCATATCGGCGCGCCCGCCAGTATATCCGCGAACAGTCCGCCTATAGCCGCGGCACAGATCGAGTAGGGCGGGGGGATAAGCGATGCGCAGATGTATATGAGCGTGTCACCGAGATGCACATAACCGCCGGCTCCCGGTATATAGATTTTCACAAAAGCCGTGAACACTGCCGTCAGCGCCGCGAAAAAGGCGGCGAATATAAGATTTTTAGTTGTTTTGCTGCTCATTGTTTTTCAACGACGATAAATACGCCTTCTCCTTCCGTGAGCGTGAACTGATACTGTTTTCCCATAACAGGCTCAAGTTTTGTTTTTATTCCTTTGATATATGCCGTGACGGATGCCGCGTCAGGGATTTCAAGCGATACCTCAGCCCATTTCGGGTTTTGGAGCTCGGTCATGTTTGTGATGACATATGCCCTGTTGTTCCCTTCGATTTCGTCAAAAACCCCGATAAGCAGGCTTTCGTTGCTTTCGATATCCGTTATTACTTTATCATCATTATATATGTTATCGAAATAAAGATAATCGGGTACGGTTTCGCCTTTGAATGTATACGCTCCGATATTTCTGTATTTGATATATTCCTCGGAAATAGCCAGAAGCTCATTATTTACTGTTCTTTCATATTCCCAAAGCTCACTTTTTGTACCGTTTGAGCGTATGGCGGCGTAAGGATAATCAACCTCGGGCGGAGTGTTTGCCGTTATGTGATAGCAGAAATGAAGCATCCCTTTCATACCGAAGCATAATCCTGTATATGCCTGGAACCTGAAATCCGGCAGATCGGGGCAGCGGTTTGGCAGGAACGGCATGGATTGGATATAAAGCCAGAAGTCCCTGTTATATTTGCGGCAGTAAAACGCCTGTTTGTCAAGCGCGGCCAGGTAATCGGGATACGTTGATTTTACCCCGTTTTCGTCTATCAGGAAAGGGTATGTGTCGGTCGATATCGGCATTTTTTCGACCTGAGCGGCAAAACTTTCGAGATATTCGTCAAAATCGGTTTCCCCGAAGACAAAGCAGGCCGCGTACATAGGAAGCAGATTCACATGGACTTCTTTGTCAGGATAAGCTTCATAGCAGGCTTTGGCAACCTGCGCGAGATGAGGATATCTGCCCATATCGGGCTCGTCACAGATAGAAAACCCTGCAAAAGACGGGGAATCCGCATACGGTTTTGTCAACTCCAGAACTTTTTCCGCGGTGAGATCCTCGGCGTCGTTTATAGCGCCGTCAAACATAAGACATTTAACATTATACTTTTCTGCCCACGCAAGGTTCTCAACGGCTTTTTCGTCCCGTGTATAAGACATTATTATAAAATCCATCCCGCTTTTGGCGATTTCCTTAAAATCATTTTCGGTGGTCTGATATTCGTTTACGGCGTTCCACGCGCCGACATGGATCCTTTTTTCCATATGCTATCCCTTCATTTCTTTCTGTTTTTTTTTATTTTAGCAGTTTTTTGTTTATTTTTCAACCGTAATTTATAAATTTTTGGTGACAAAATGTACGTTTCTTTTATAGTTCCCGCCGTTATATGCGGCATACTTGTTTACGGCGTTGTCAAACGCGTGAATATCCTGGAAAGTTTTGTGGAAGGAGCCGCGGAAGGACTCAAGACGGTAAAGGGGATTTTCCCTGTATTGCTGCTTATCCTGACCGCTATCGGCGTTATGAGGGAATCCGGACTGATGAACGTCGCGGTTTCGGCTCTGGCGCCGTTTACATCACTGGCAGGGATACCGGGCGAGGTCGTACCGTTAGCTGTGATAAGACCGGTCTCCGGGTCCGGAGCTTTGGCGGCGCTGGAGGATATACTGTCGAAATACGGTCCGGACAGCCGTATCGGGCGCATCGCGAGTACGATGTGCGCGGCGACGGAAACAACTTTTTATACGGTTTCGGTTTATCTGGGCGCGCTTACGCAGAAATGCGGGAAAATTATTTTATGCGCCGTGATTGCGGATTTTGTGAGCATGGTTGTGTCGTGCGCCACATGTTCGCTTTTGTAGAGCCCGGTTGACTTTTTGTCCCGGATGTGGTATAATAAAATCAAATAAAAGCCGGAGATGATAACGATGTGTAAAAAGGCCGTATCTTTATTTCTTGTTATAGCCGTATTGGCTCTTTCTTCATTCTCATGGTCGGTTTCGGCTGCGGAGCTTTATGATATTTCGCAGTATCTCACGCCTCTTTGGGAAGGGGATACGGTTTATGACGAGAGCGTATGTATTTTGAAAAACGCGGACGGAACATTTTCCCCGATATCTCTTACATACGATATAGATGAGATAATCTCTGTCAAAGACGCGACTTTGAGATATACATATCAGGAGGGCAGAGACTATACTGTTGAGGACGGAAAGCTTATTATATCACAGGACACTATCATGCCTTATTTTTCATATTATGAGTATTATCCCTCATCGGGAGGTCTTGACCGGACCGACGGCGGGAAGATTGCTTTTGCGGAAGGCGATTATTTTCATAAAAAACAGATAGTGGTCACATATACACATTCAGATACATGGGAACGCGAGATCCCTGCCGCTCAGGCGTCAAAGCTTCCCGGAACAATGTCCAAGCTTGAGAACAAACAACCGATCTCCATTGTGTTTTACGGTGACAGCATCACTGTGGGCGCGAATTCCAGTCAGTATATCCTTTCCAGACCGTATCTGCCTATCTGGCCGAAGCTTGTTACCGAGGCGCTGAAAGACCAGTACGGTTATGATGATATTATTTATACGAATACCGCGCAGGGCGGTGTCACGAGCACATGGGGCGCGGAAAACGTTTCTTCACGTGTTATTTCCGAAGGCCCGGATCTTGTCTTTGTCGGATTTGGTATGAATGATAATCTTCTTCCTCCTGATGAATACGCGGAGAATATAAGAACTATAATAAACGAGACCAGGAGCGTTTTTGAGGAATGCGAGTTTATTCTTGTATCTACGACGCTTCCTAACAAAGAGGTAAAGGACGCGTACGCCAACCAGATACTTTATATCGACGAACTTGAAAAGATAGCCGAAGAACTTCCCGGGGTTGCTGTCGCCGATATGACCACCCTTCACGATAATCTTCTGGATGTGAAGAATTTCCGGGATATGACAGGAAATAACGTCAATCATCCCAATGATTTTCTTGCCAGACTTTATGCGCAGGTCGCGCTGCGCACGCTTTCCTATGAAAAGATCCCCGGAGATATCACGCTTGACGGCGATGTGTCGATTGATGATGTATTGGTCATACTTCAGACCGTAGTGCAGGAAAAAACTCTTTCCGGTACCGCGTTTGAGAACGCGGATATGAACGGCGACGGACGTGTCACGACGACGGACGCGAGGCTGTGTTTACGTATGGTTGCCGGAAAAGAAGAATAGGATGCGGGACGGGGAAAAGCTTTTGATAAAGCGTTTTGAAGAGCTTGACGAACGGGCTCTTTCACGCGGATGTTTTTGCTATACGGATTTTTTGACCCTTTCCGAACAGGATATACTTTTGTCTGTAAGAACAGGGGCGCCGGTGTGTTTTTCCGGAGGGTTTGAACATGCCGAGAGAAAGGTCGCCCGGTTCGGGTCTGCCGGATGGGATGAGCCGTTTCCCGTTAAAACGATTTTTGTTGAGCCTTTGTCTCTGAAAAACAGCGAGAATCTTTGTCACAGGGATTTTTTAGGCGCGCTGCTCGGGTGCGGTATTCGCCGTGAAAAAACCGGCGATATCGTTGTGGACGGGAACTGTGCGTATGTGGTATGCGTTGATTCTGTCGCGGACTATATAAAGGAAAATCTTTCACAGGTAAGGCACACTGTAGTGAAAACCTCTTTTGTTCGCGGGATTCCCGACAGTCTTTTGCCGCAGCCTCACGAAGAAACAATGCTTATCGCCTCGGAAAGGCTTGACGCGCTGATTTCTGCTGTATATAATCTTTCGCGCTCTGAAAGCCGTGAGTATTTTCTTCACGGCAAAGTCTTCGTTAACAGTCGCCTGACCGAAAATGCCGTTTACCGGCCGCTGGAAGACGACGTGGTCTCAGTCCGGGGGCTTGGCAGATTTATTTATTGCGGAACGGTGCGTGAAACACAAAAGGGAAAACTGTGGGTGGCGGTAAAAATATATAAATAGCGTGCGGCTGTAACATATCGTTTTTACCGTAATACGGTTTTCGGGGAATTTTACATTTCGTGTTAAAAAAATCCATATATAAAGCCGGAACTGTTATTTCAGTCCCGGCTTTTTTCTGTTTACAAAACGCCTTTTTTGAGAATAAGGTTTGCGTAAAGGGCTTTTTCCCCGGTCGCGATGACCGCATATGCTTTTTCCGCGCGTTCGTAAAACGCGAAGCGTTCCTCAAAACCTTTTTTAAGATTGTCACCTTCTGCCTGTCTGAGTATTCTGTCATATTCGTCCCAGATAGGTGTTTCGGTTTTGTCTGTCTCGACAACTTTCATGAGCACGGCGTTTTCTTTCGCATATGTGTCGAGCGGGAACAGGCTGATTATCGCTTTGAGTATCTCACACGTTCCGTGTCCGTCAAGTCTTACTACTTTTCTGCCGAGCCTTTCGGACGGAAAGTTTCCGTCAGCCAGAACGATCTCATCTCCGTGACCCATTTCGCACATTATTTTCAGCAATATCGGAGGGATAAGCGAAGGAATGTTTTTCAGCATCGACGGTTACCTCTTTTTCCCGTAGAGCGGGCCGTATGCCGCGCACGCCCTGAAATCCGCGCCTTCGGCGTCTTCTGTGCCGAACGCGGACCAGGAATGAGGCCTGAACGGTTTTCCGGAGACATTGTGCATGGTCACGGGGATACGGAGCATGCTTGCGAGGGTTATAAGGTCATTGCCTATATGCCCGTACGCGAACGCTCCGTGATTTGCGCCCCAGTTCGCCATTACGTCGTACACACCGGTAAACGCGCCTGTGCCTGTAAGATTTGGTACAAACCATGTGCTTGGCCATGTCGGGTCGGTACGCATAAGAAGAGTTTTATCGACATCCTCGGGAAGAGTTACGGTATATCCTTCGGCTATCTGCAGGGTCGCACCTATATGCTCGACATAATTCATGCGTATGAGAGTGATTGGCATATTGGCAGTGGTGGAAAAACGCGAGCTGAATCCGCCGCCTCTGAAATACCCTCTGTTCGCGGGCGCCCATTTTGTTTTTGAAAGCATCGCGCTGATATCTTTGTCTGTTACATCCCACCATTTTTTCATAAGTCCGTTGCCGTTTTTATCTGTTGCGGCGCCTGTCCCGTCAAGAGCTGCCGCTCCGCTGTTTATGAGATGGATAAATCCGTTTTTGGCTGTGCCTTCAGGTGTTTTCCCTGTCACACGTTTCACCGCCTCCGGGCTCCAATACGTTCGCACGTCCGCGAATACGGCGGCTGTCCCGGTAAGCAGTTTCCCTAACAGCATCGCCATACCGTTAAGAGTATCGTTTTCAGTCGCGAGAATAAGCGGTTCTTTTTTCCCGTTCCAGTCAAAAGACGAATTCAGTATCGATTCGGTAAAGTCTCCGTTCGGCATATAATCTGTCCACTGACGCTGTCCCTGGAATCCTCCGAGAATTGCGTTCCTGCCGAGGGCTTCCTCATGAAAACCTTTTTCGTCAAGCTTTTTGTTCCCGGTCATGATATCTTTTACGATAAGAGTCATTTTTACGCAGAAATCAAATTCTTTTTCTTTGTCCGCGCCGCTCGCGGCACGGTTGTTCCATGGACCTGCGTTGAAATCCTCTTCATCGATTTTGCAGCGTTCCTTTGCCCATGTGAGAGCTTTGTCATATTCCTCTTTATCGTATATCTCTTTGTCTATCCTTCGCAATATCTCGACCATATCCACCCATTCCGCTCTTATACCGAAATAGTTCTGCATGAGGATGGGGTCAAGAAAGCTTCCGGCAATGCCCATCGCTACGCTCCCGATAGCCACATACGCTTTATTTCTCATCTGTCCTGCCGCTATTGCGCAGCGCGCGAATCTGAGGATTTTTTCGGCAACATCGTCCGGGATGGTTCTGTCATCCGCGTCCTTAACGTCTTTCCCGTATATCGAAAAAGCCGGAAGACCTCTTTGCGCATGTGCAGACATTACTGCCGCGAGATATACCGCGCCCGGCCTTTCCGTACCGTTGAAGCCCCAGACAGCTTTTATCGTAAGCGGATCAAGGTCCATTGTTTCGCTGCCGTAGCACCAGCAGGGGGTGACGGAAAGAGTGGCGCAGACGTTTTCTTTCCTGAAATGATTTTCGCAGCGCGCGGCTTCTTCTCCGCCGCCTATTGTACAGGGCGAGATGACAACTTCGGCTTTTGTTCCGTCCGTGTAAAAAACATTGTTTTCAATAAGCTCTTTCGCCGCGTGTGCCATTGCCATGGTCTGTTCTTCAAGCCCTTCACGGATCCCGCCCCGGCGCCCGTCGATTGTCGGTCTGATACCTATTTTACATTTCATCAGCATATACCTCCGCTCAAAAAACTGAGAGCGAACACTGTGAGATCTGAATAAACTCCCTGATGTCCGCTCTCAGTTCAGAATTATTCAGTTATCCTTCATAAACAAGGTTCTTTTTGATCATTTCGTCAACATTTTCGCTGTTCCACCATGCTCCGGCGATGGCGACTTCTTTTGTGACTGTTTTGCCTTCGATCGCGAATACGCACTGTTCGACCGCCTGGTAACCTATCTGATAGCTGTCCTGAGCAACAGCTCCGATAAGTTTGGGCCCTGTTGTGGCTTTGACCCATTCGATCTGCTTGGATCCGGCGTCATAGCCGCAGAATTTAATGGAATCATATTTTGTTCCGGCAGAGCCGATGGCGTCATAAACCTGCTTTACGACCCCTTCGTTGGACATGAATATTGCTTTGGCGCCTTTTTCATAGAGCGCTTCCAAAGCTGTTCTGTATGCGTTGTCGGCGTCACCGGGTTTTACTTCTTTTTCAATTGTATATTTACCTTTTGTGGTTTCGTCGGCATCGGCAAGCTCTTTGAATCTGTCCTCAAAGCCTTTCGCGCGGTCTATACCGGTCTGGGTTTCGTCATGCTGGATTATTCCCACGATATACCCGTCTGTTGACGCGGCTATATCAGCTTTTATTGCTTCAAAGAACTTTTCCGCCGCGAGAGCCGCCGCCTTGAGGTTACTTGTGGCGACGGATGCCACTATGGGATTGTTATCTTGTCCGAGAGCTTCAAGGTCTTTTGCCCATATCCCGCTGTCAAACTGGACGACAGGGATATTTTTTTCCTTTGCCTGTTTGAGCATGTCTGTGAAACCTTCGCCTATCGTTGCCAGAACGAGCCCGGCAACATTGTTTGAAAGAGCCGACTGGACCATTTCTTTTTGTGAGGGAAGGTCTTTCGCGCTTTCGGAAGTCGGGCCGCGGAAGGTTATTTTATAACCGTATTTTTCCGCCGCGTCTTCCGCGCCGCTTTTAACGGATTGCCAGAATGCGTGGCTTTCGCCTTTCGCGACTACCGCGATCGTTTTATTCTGTGTTGTGTCCCCGTTTGTATCGGGTGTGTTCGTGCACGCTGCGAGCGAGAACGCGAGAATCAGCGTCAGGATCAGAGCGGGGATCGCTAAAAATTTTCTTTTCATTGGAATACCTCCTAAAAATACCCGTGAGGGTTTATTGTTTTTTTATTTTTATGCTTTTTTCCTTGATTTTACTTTGTTTGCGTTTTTATTTTTTATCACGTCCATTAAAACAGCGACTACAACTATTATGCCCGTCAAAACGTATGTTACATATGTTGAGTTGACGTCAAGGTTGAATTTCGCTAATACAAAGTTAAGACCGCTTCTGATAACTACGAGCATCGCGGAGCCTATAACGGAGCCGCTTATACTTGCTATGCCTCCTGCCGCGCTTGTCCCTCCGATATAAACTCCGGCAATAGCGTCAAGTTCCATTCCGTTTCCTGTGGCAGACGCGACAGTGGTAAAGCTTGCCGCCCAGAAAATTGCCGCTATCCCCGCTCCCAGCCCGCTTATGACATAGGCCATAAGCTTATACATATCAGTATTGATCCCGCTCAGGCGTGTGGCTTCCTCGTTACTGCCTATAGAAAGTATATACCGCCCTATCTTGCATTTATACATAAGATACGCGCAAATCAGCGCGAACCCGATTACCCAGAAAAATCCGACAGGGAAGCCGTTGAAATTTGAGAATACTGAGTTGAACCATGTTCCGGTAGGGTAAAAAATATTCGGGATAGAGACGATTATCGCGCTGAGCCCTCTCGCGAACATCATCGTTCCCAACGTTGCTATGAACGCGGGAAGCTTGAGTTTTGCGACCAGCAGCCCGTTTATTAAACCGAACAAAGTACCTATGAATATCATTACCGGGATGGTTGTCCAGATGTCCCAGCCGTTCATAAACAGTTTTCCCGCGACAGTCGCCGCGGCTATGCACACCGTCCCTATGGAAAGGTCTATTCCTCCTGTCGCGATAACAAAAGTTACGCCGAGGCTCATTATCGCGTACGGGGCAAGAGACTGCGCCATACTGACAACATTATATTTTTCAAGAAAGTTAGGATTAAGCGCTGCGAAGATGATTATCAGTACAATAAGCGACGCTAAAATGATGGCGTTTTGCTTACCTTTTTTTAATAAATTGTTCATACCGCTCCTCCTCATCTCATTGTCGCGTATTTCATGATGGTCTCCTGTGAAGCTTCACTGATGTCGAGATCAGCGGTGATCCGGCCTTCGCACATTACAAGGACCCGGTCACTCAGACGCTGTATCTCCGAAAGCTCGGACGAGATCATTATTATTGATTTACCCTCTGACGCGAGATTTTCCATAAGCTCATACATTTCGCTTTTAGCTCCGACATCGATCCCACGTGTCGGTTCGTCAAAGATGAAAATATCCGAATTTTGTAAAAGCCAGCGCGCCACAATTACTTTTTGCTGATTTCCTCCCGACAGATTTTTGACCAGCTGGTCCATTGACGGGGTTTTTGTTTTTAGTTTTTCATTTATGGCTTTTGCGTCTTTTTTTATTTTCCTGTCATTTATCCAGCCCGCGGAGATATATCTGTCTACAGACGCTAACACGGAATTTTCCGCGACCGATTTTATAAGCAGCAACCCGTATCTTTTTCTGTCTTCGGAAAGATAGCATATCCCGTTTTTGACCGCGGCTTCGGGTGTGTCTGTCTTTACTTTTTTACCGTTTATAAATATTTCGCCGGAAGTTTTTGAGTCTGCCCCGAATATTGCCCGCGCAACTTCGGTCCTTCCCGCGCCCATAAGTCCGGCAAATCCGAGTATTTCACCTTTTCTCAATACAAAAGATACGTCCTTGACCATAGGCGGGGCTGAAAGATTCCTTACTTCCAGTACGACAGGCGCGGACACCGGAACAGCGCTTTGTTTTTTTGTCTCACCGTAAACGACCCGTCCTACCATCGCTTTTACGATCTCATCTTTCGTGACTTCCCGCGTGTTTTTTGTCATCACGTATTCCCCGTCGCGCATTACGGTGACACGATCGGATATCCTTGTTATTTCATCCATACGGTGGGATATATATATCATACCAATGCCATTTTTTTTCAGGTCGTTCATTATTTTGAAAAGTTCTTCCACTTCCGGCAGAGTCAGCGCCGCGGTCGGTTCATCAAGGATAAGGATTTTACTGTTGTGTGATACGGCTTTGGTTATCTCAACCATCTGCTGCCGCCCCACAGTAAGTCTTCCGAGCTTGACCGACGGATCGATGTTTATGCCCAGACGCCCGAAAAGCTCCCGAGCGTCTTTTTCCATTTTCCGGTCATCGATATATATACCGTTTTTTATAGGTTCTCTTCCTATAAAGATATTTTGTGCGACGGTCAGGTCTCCTATCATGTTCAGTTCCTGATGTATAATGGAAATACCTGCCTTCTGCGCCTGGGCTATATTATGAAAATTTACGGGATTACCAAACAGTGTTATTTCACCGCCGTCGCGCTTGTGTATTCCGCACAGGACTTTCATCAGGGTGGATTTTCCGGCGCCGTTTTCTCCCATCAACGCGTGCACTTCTCCGGCTTTTAAGTCAAAATATGCGTTTTTGAGAGCGTGGACTCCGGGAAAACTTTTTTCGATATTCTTCATTTGCAGTATTAATTCATTCACACCGTCATCCCTCCCACTGACTCGGCTGTTATTGAAAATTGCGGATTTAATGATCAAAGTTATTTTTGCCGTGTTTTTAAAAAAAATACAGGAATGACTCCTTCACAGTACAGGAAAAAACAAATTTGATGATTTTATACAAAAAAAAGTACCGATCGAAAGACCGGTACTTTTTCTTGTATTGCGGTATATACGTTTATCGGATTTTTGAAATGTTTACCAGATATGAATAAAATGGTATTTTTTGTTTTGAAGCTCGGAGATCATATGTTTTTATTCTGTATATGTTCCCGGTGCTGGGAATACCTTGTATTTTTTTTCGAATTCACCTGTTTCGGGGTTTTTGAAAACGACCGAGCGGTTTTTCTCGAGAAAATTTATTATATTGTAAACGTCTATCCATATCTGGGCAGCAGAGTCTTTTTGGCTTTCATCAAAAATAAGCTGCATACCGAAATGCAGATGAGGTTTTTTCATCCCGTTATAATCCTCTTTTGTGCTGTATCCTGTCATACCCACGTAGCCTATAACTTCGCCTGCGTTTACCGTCTGTCCCTCGGATATCCATGAAACATAAGGATGCCCTTTTTGAAGATGCGCATAATAATAATATCTTTTTTTGTCAAACGAGCGTATCCCGATCCTCCATCCTCCGTATCTGTTCCAGCCAAGTTCCTCAGCCGTCCCGCTTTCCACACACACAACCGGTGTCGCGGTCGATGCGAAAAGATCGTTCCCTTCATGCCTGCGCTTAAATCCGTATGAACGCGAAACGCCGAAATCGGAAGAATGAACAAATGAATATCCCGCCGCTATCGGAAGAAAAGCTTTGATACCATAACGGAGCTCAAGTTTTTTATCCCCGTTTTCCGCGTCGACTTCAGTCTGATATTCTCCTACGAATCCTCCTAAAACCGCCGTATAAGCTTCTTTATAATAATCGAAGTATTTCATTTCCGCCGTTATATCTTCCAGTTTTTCTCCCTTTTCGAGCCTCTGGGCAAGGTCAGTTATGTTCGGGTTTGTTTTTTCGCTGAAATTTCCTCCGTTTTTACATGCGGCATACGCAAGCAGGTCTATAAAATTTATATGTATGTCTTTGCCGTAGCTTTTCAAATCAATTTCGTAAGCCTGGCAAAGGGCTTTGTAAGATACGTTGAAGCTTACCCATTTAATAAATTGTTTTTCTCCGTTTTCGGAAATCGCGTACAGCGTCTCTTCGTTTTCATGAGGCGGCAGCGCAATAATTATTGCGCTGCTGATACAAAACACAAGGAAGATCGCGACAGCGGCTGTTCTTTTTTTCATATGCGCCTCCGTTATCAGGTTGTGATGCCATGTGAGTTTTACCCGTGAAATATTTGTGATATGTGTCGATATTGAAAAGGTTACGGGAATATCGGTAAGATTTCATATAAAAAGCCGGTATGTACAGAACGTGATATTATATAATATAAAAAACGGACCGATATTATGTATAAACAAATCCGCTGAAGCGTGCCGGGGAAACATCAGGTATAAAGATTTTCGGGTATTTTGTTTTGAAAATGAAAAGAGCGTCCGGGAACTTCTCCGGACGCTCTTTAAGCGGAAAATTTTATATTTAACTATCTAATCTTCAAAAACCATTGATTTTTCAAGGCTTCACGCCTGTTTTCCGTTCAAACCTTATCTGTTTGCCCTTGTTTTTGCCCTTACGAGCCGAAACAAGGGCAACTTTTTATTCCCCGCCGACCACCTTATCCAGCAGCCTTGCGGAAGT
>CALWNV010000038.1 GCA_944382895.1 uncultured Clostridia bacterium
CTCGACACCGGAGACTATAAGATCCACGAGGTTGCAAATCAAGCTGGTCATAGCAATGTCCAAACTACACTCATTTAACGGTGATAAGAAAACCGTGAAGCTTGAGAGCAACCACTTCCCGATGTCATTTACTAACCCAATTTCATACTTGGAACAGGCGGCGATGTTCAAATGAGAAGGTTCTATCAGTCAGTGGATTTACGATCCCGAAGTCAAATGACAGACTTCCTCACCATGCATTTTCGCTATCCCACAATGAACTCCTGGAACAATGCAGTATCCTAACTAAGAAGAAAAGAACAAATAATAGAATAGAAATGCTATTGACCGGCTTTTGTCCGCCGGTTTTATATGCACGCCAGATTAAGCGGCCTTGCCATATTCATTTATGGTTGGGTCGCTTTTTGTTTTTCTTACGGGAAGGAGGTGATTCCAATGTTCTGATTGCTGTGGACCCAACTGTACGAACACAGAATATAATTTCACGGCATGCCACTGTGGCATGTTGTAAATATAGTTTTGCTCGGTGGTATGCCCCAAAGGAGGCATATGTTTGGACTACCGACAAAACGCTGATCGAGATGAGCTCCGCGCAAGATTTACCGCGTGGCTCGATACGTTATTAAAACGTGCTAAGCTCAATTACTTAGAGCGAGAATGTGAAGAACCCCACGAATCGTTGGATTCGCTTGATGAGGATCAGTTGCCGGCAACTGAGGACGCTTATATGCAGACGCTATTCTCTGATGACCCTTTTGGGTTTACGGAAGATCGCCTTGCAAAAGCGTTTTCAGAGTTGCCGCTGATGAGGCAACAGATACTTAAGCTGCTTTTCGTGGATGAAATGAAGCCACGGGATATCGCCAAAATACTGAATTGTTCAGCGCAATATGTTTCAAACCAGAAGCAAAAGGGCTTGAAGTATTTACGCAAGACAATCGTGGAGGGTGGTGATATCGATGGATAAAACCGAATTTCAGATTGTATTACAAGGCGCTATTGCAGGCAATCATAATGACTTTGAGAAATTGATTACCCTTTATGATCCTCTGATAGACAAGCATTGTTTTATAAACGGTAAGCATGATGACGATCTGAAGCAGTATCTTCTGATGCATCTGGCTCTCAATATCAGCAAGTTCATAATATAGCGGCAAGGCTCCGGACTGAACATCCGGAGCTTTTTCTATAATTTTTGATTTTTTCGGGAAGTGATTATATTTTGAGATTTTTTTGTGTTTTTACCTTATGAAAGCATCCCTATGTTTTATCGCACCTTGACAATTGAATAGTCTTTACCTCTACGGTCCCGGAATGCGAAGCGGCTATCCAACTGCCTGGCACGCAGGTCCATGAGCACTGATATGTAGGTGGCTCCTACATAACGCGATGATTCATCCGGGGATAATGAGACATCCGTAACTCGCGGTCCGGCCACAATGAAGGCGGGAAGGTGAAATTCCTATGGACCTGTTCGCTGCAGGCAGAGTGTAAAGCCATAATATTTATAATAGGAAGAAACTATGTATATGAACCAATTAAGGAGGAAGTGACAATGGGACATCAGCGACAAGATGTTGAGCGTACAAGACAATACGCAAAAAAGTTTGTTAGATATAAAGAAGGCGCAGAAAAATACAGCTTGGGTCTAACCAAGTTTCAGGCATTGGCCAAAGAAGCAAAAGCGGTATATAAAATAGACGGAATTGCATTGGTGAACTGCGAGATTTTCGAGAAGTTCCTGGAATCGTTCCGGGAGTGCTGAAGGGTTGATATTATGAATTTCAGAATATTACGGGGACGAATAGCACGCAGGCTATTGACTTTCTGTCTTACGATAAGTATAATATATGATGTGTTTGGAGGTAGCATATGACACGAATGGGACGCCCAAGGAAGGACGATGCAAAAAGAGCATCCATAACAATCCGTATGTCGGATGAAACCCATAAGAAGTTGAATGAGTATGCTTCTAAACACGAATTGTCAATGACAGAGGTTGCCTTGCGAAGTTTGGAAGAGTATCTATCCAAAAAGAAGTAAGTGCTGTGAGCCCCCTTTTCAATATTTATTGAAGGAGGTAATCAGTATGGCAAAGGCACGAAAAGACGAGCGCGGTAGAGCGCTTAGAAAGGGAGAGGTACAGAGAGCGTCAGATAAGCGATATATGTACACATATACCGATCCGTTGGGACGGCGAAAGTTTATATATGCGAATGATCTGGCAACACTTAGAGAAAAGGAAAAGCAACTGATGAAGGATCAGTTGGATGGCTTGGATGTGTATGTTGCAGGTAAGGCAACTGTGAACGATACATTTGATAGATATATGTCTACCAAATGCAAGTTGAGAGAAACCACCCGCAGTAATTACATCTACATCTATGATCGTTTTGTCAGGGACACATTTGGCAAAAAGAAAATTGCTGAGGTTAAGTATTCGGATGTGCTCCAATTCTATCTCCATCTGCTGAACGTAGATGACCTATCATTGGGTACATTGGACTCGGTACACACCTTGCTGCATCCAACATTTCAATTGGCTGTTCGGGATGAGGTAATCAGAAAGAACCCGTCTGATGGAGTGATGAAGGAAGTTAGCAAAGAGTCCGACAAAGCAAGAGGTATGCGCCATGCTCTCACCATGGAGCAGCAGAGATCCTTTATGGATTACATCGCAATTACCATTGGTGGCCGTTATTTGCTGTGTTGCTTGGCACCGGAGGTCGAATCGGCGAGGTATTAGGATTGACATGGGATGACGTTGATTTTGATAACCGCAAGATCAGTATCAACCACAGTGTAGTCTACTACCCGGTCGGAAACTCCAGAACATCAACATTGCAGATATCGAAACCCAAAACCGAGGCGGGTATTCGTTCAATTCCTATGCTTGATGTGGTGTATGATGCATTTCAGATGGTCCGCGAGGAGCAGGACGAGAATGGAGCTTATGATCCGGTGATTGACGGTATGAGAGGATTTATATTCATCAATCGCTATGGCGGAGTGCAAACCCCTCAGTCTGTAAATCGAACCATTAAGCGCATTATCTGCAGCCACAATTCCGAGGAAGTTGTGAAGGCCAAAAGAGAGCGCCGCGAGCCGGTTGTTCTTCCGGATTTTTCCTGTCATCATCTAAGACACACTTTTTGTACCAGACTCTGTGAGCACGAGACTAATTTGAAAGTAATTCAAGATATCATGGGACATCGTAATATCGAAACGACGATGGATATCTACGCTGAAGCAACGGATCAAAAGAAGCAAGAGTCATTTAACAACTTATCAAAGTTGGATATCTTTTGAGAAGGGTTCTCGGTGTGAATCCTGACAACAAAAAAGCTGCAAAGACAACAGATTGACAACAAATTTGTTTTTTCCCTGATGTAATATGAATGAGTATGAAGTTCGGGAAAGTCAGCAGAATAAAGGATTTGAATGAATATGAATAGATGTGAATTGTTGGAGAAACTTTTCCCGACGATGAAGCCGTTGGATAAGTAAACAACTATATACAACCGTGAGAGGGACGTATACAACAACATCTTGTGTTTTGGAACAACAGCAATATAGATTTACCAAATTATTTACCAAAAAATTTATTTGAAAGCACACGATATAGTACGAAATTAGCACTATCTTTTACGGATGGTGCTTTTTCAATGTCCTGTTTTATTAAACTGTTTGATGTGTACATTTCAAAAAGCAGGTGTACCCTTTTCGATAATAATTGAAGTGTACCATAATATTTTTGAAGTGTGCAAATAGGTTTGATTATGCTATACTGTATGTAGTGAAACAAATTAATTACTTTAATTCTTTTATTGGGAACAACCACAAAACAACCACAAAACAACCACACGAAGCAAGGAGCGGTTTTCCGCTCCTTCTTTGTATATTAACTATAATACACACCCTTTGTGGTGTTCATCAGAAGTGAAAAACGGCTTGCAACGGCTCAAAGTCAGCCGTTTGTTAGGTGTTGTCACTTGTTTAGTGTAAGCAAGTGAAAAACGGCTTGCAACGGCTCAAAGTCAGCCGAAGGTATACCCTTTACGGTTAAGCTTGTGGGAGTTTGCCTCTTTTTTTTTGCGGTGTAAAGGCAACTGCCACGTACCGCACCGCAAACAAAGTGGTTTGTATGACCCTTTGCGGTTGTAGGTAAACAATAAAAAGGAGTGTTGCAAAATGAGTAATAATCAAAAGAAAAAAGATGTTTGCTGTTTATGTGGAAAAGAGTACATACACAACGGGAATTACGGAAATAATCCATATCCATTGCGCCCATATGATACCGAGGAAAGTTGTTGTGATGAGTGTAATCGTTGTAAGGTGATTCCAAAAAGAATGGAATATATGAAGTAGTTCGCTATACCCTATAAGCGTAATTTTAAACCGCCGTGGCAAGTACATATTGCATACGGCGGTTATTGTGTTCTATTGGATTTATTAAATTCTGCTATTATCCTACGGATAGTATCAATTTGTGTTTCGTTAAGTGTTGATACGTCAAGTGTTTTGCTTTTTTCAACTCCAAGTAAATAATCAGTTGTTACCTTGAAATAATCGGCAATTAATATAAGTACATCAAATGTAGGATAGCCCATGCCATTCTCATATTTACTTACAACGGCTTTTGATAAGCCTAACTGAAAACCTAATTCTTTTTGTGTTAAGTTTTGGCTTTTGCGCAATTGTTTTAATATTGTTCCAAAATCGCAAACATTCATTTAAACACCGCCTTTACACTATGTTATTATATAGCAAAAACGGTATACAATTCATAGAATTTAGTCAACAATATATTGACTTTTGTTTTTTTAAGTGATAAAATAATATATGATAAAATAAAAAGAAAGGGTTGATAGTATGGCATTGATAAAATGTCCAGAATGTGGAAAAGATGTTTCAAACATAGCAAAAACTTGTCCTAATTGTGGCGCTCCGATTGACACAACAGTTAGATGTCCGAAGTGTGGTAGCACTGATACAAAGATTATCAGCGGTGCAAGTAAGGCTGTATCTGTTGCTATGTGGGGTGTTTTTGCTGCAAATAAAGTTATGAGTAAATATGTTTGCAATAAGTGTAAGCATAAATTTTAAGCGGTATGTTGATTTCGGCAGTACACAGTGAGGAAGGCAAAGAAAGGCTCCATCTTTTGATGGTGGACAATCATATTCCGGCAGGCGCAAAGCTCTATTAAGTTGTACCGTTTTGCCTGTGAAAACGGGATGTACTTCATAGTCGGAAAAAGCCTCAAAAGTATACTTTTACATCAAATTTACATCATTTGGTGCAGGAAAGGGTGCAGAGCCAAAAAAAACGCATAATGAACGGAATAAATGGGCAGTCCTTAATCGGGATTGCCCATTTTCAAATAAAAGAAAACAATACTATATGAGGTGTGGACTATGGATATTAAAGAGGTAAAAGAAGGTAAAAAGCAATATCTGGATTTACTGTTATTGGCGGATGAACAGGAAAATATGATAGACCGATATCTTACAAAGGGAACAATGTATGTTTTAGAAGATGACGGAGTCAAATCTGAATGTGTTGTGTTAGATGTTGGTGGCGGAGTGCTTGAAATAAAAAACATTGCCACAGATCCACAGTTTCACGGTAAGGGCTACGGTAAAGCATTGATTGAGTTTATTATCAATAAATATCAGGGCGATTATTCGATATTGCAGGTCGGAACGGGTGACAGCCCATCAACGATCCCTTTTTATGAAAAGTGCGGCTTTACCCGTTCTCATATTATCAAGAATTTCTTTACTGATAATTATGACCACCCGATTTATGATGGTGGTGTGAAGCTGACAGATATGATTTACTTGCGAAAAAATATATAGGAACAAGTTTGTGACTAACATATCCAATGTTAATATGCGTTGCTTGCGGCAACGGATTGTTTTGAATACAATAATGGTAACGACTGAAAGAAAGGTGGTTATCCATAGTGTTAAATGAAAATATTAAATCTATCAGAAAGTCAAAAGGACTTTCGCAGGAGGAACTCGCTATCAAACTAAATGTAGTGCGGCAGACAATTTCTAAATGGGAAAAAGGCTTATCTGTTCCTGATTCCGATCTGTTGATTTCCCTATCAGAAGTGTTAGAAACTCCCGTAAGCACTTTGCTTGGAGAAACGATTGATGAGCCAAAGCCGGATGATTTAAAAGTGATTTCCGAAAAGTTGGAGGTCATAAATCTACAGCTCGCCAAAAGGAAAAAGGCGAGACGAAAAATATTTCATTGGGGTTTTATCTCATTGTGTGCGTTGATCGTAATTGTTTTTGCGGTTATATTCGTGCTGAACAGTCCATACTTGGGATGGGATTACAGTAAACCCGAAACCGAAGTTATGGGAGTAGGCTTTCACGCATTGGAATGGCTGTTCGTAAGATTAGCACCTATTGTCCTGATTGGCTCAGTTGTCGGAGCTGTTTTGACACGAGAGAAAAGATAAAAATATTTGTGGGTAATTTAAGCCTCGATGGAGCATAAACGCTCTGTCGGGGTTTTTGTATAGAGAAATTCGCACCTTGATTGTTTATAAAAGCCTTGTTACTGTTTTATTAAAAAAGTCATAATGGCTATGAGACTTTTTTCATCTTTATACGACTAATAAATGAAAGAGATAAGCGAGACTCTTTCGGAAAGGAGAGACTCGATGGATAACGGTGCAAGTAGCTACCGCCGTTTTCTTGATGGTGATGATAAAGGAATTGTTGAAATTGTAAATGATTATAAGGACGGACTAATTCTTTATTTAAACGGCTATGTCAATAACTTATACATTGCTGAGGAACTGACGGAAGATACTTTTTTCAGATTGATTACGAGAAAACCAAAGTATTCAGGAAAAAGTACATTCAAATCTTGGTTATATGCAATCGGAAAAAATACAGCAGTCGATTATATCAGGTATCATTCCAAACAACTTAATATGCCCATAGAAGATATAGAAAATTATTTGAGTGAGGAGAAAAATCTTGAGAAGTCTTATATTCAAGACGAAAGAAAAATAGAAGTTCACAAAGCACTTTCGACATTGAATCAGGATTATAAAAACATTCTTTGGCTTGTGTATTTTGAAGGTTTTTCGAATAAGGAAGTAGCTGTGATCCTGAGAAAAAATGACCGGCAGATAAAAAATCTGCTCTACCGTGCAAAACAAGCTTTAAAAACAAAACTCGAAAAGGAGGGTTTTATTTATGAAGAATTGTGATGAGATGGTAAATTCTCTGTTTGAGCGCAGAAAAGAATATATTTCCGAACAAAAGAAAAGAAGAAAAATTGTTACCCGTACTATTACTTCGATGTGTTGCGTATGTATGGTCGCTTTATTAGGCTTGGGAGTTTGGAAAGGAGGAGTATTTGATACTGTTCCTCAGACCGCACAAGACGATCTGTATCCGGGCATAAAAGACAACTTTGATGAAAGTAAAGGCGAATCCCTCAATAATCCAACCGCTAATAATAAAATCATTATTCATCAGATTGACGAAATATCTGAAGATAGATATAAGATAAATATTAGCATTAAACCAGATGATTTTGTAGTAATGGATAAGGGAGAGTTAAACAAATATTACGGGACAAATATTTTTCCCGCTGTTCCTGATGATGTGCAGGAGTGGGAAGATCAGCATTTCGGAATATACAGAGAAAATAGCGGTACAGGTAAGGTGTACTGGGATTCTCAAATATTAAATTACTCAAATGAGGATTTTTCAAGAACAGTAAATGTAGAAATTGATAAGAACTCTTTGCCTCTATGCGATTACTTGTTTTTTGAGGAAACGGAGGAAAAATCAATTATCAACAACATAGAAGTTGCAATCGGACAAAGCTCCAACGGATATTATTATGCACAGTTTATGTATCAGAATGTGGGTTTCCAAATTGTAGCTGATGGTTTAACGCAAGATGAATTTGTGGCGGTTGTTTCTTCTTTAATTCAATAAACAAAAGTAATATCATTTTTCTGATAAAACAAAGGGATAAGGTGTAATACCTTATCCCTGAAATTATGGTGTTGAAATCAAACAGAACGAATGGTTTGGATAATATAAATTTTACGAACTACGAAATAAATCTCTTTCAAGATATAATGTAATTACAGAGGGTGGGGGGGGATAATTAAATCTATTTAACAAACTAAATATATTGGACAGAGAGTCACAGTTCTCAAAGTTCCTTGATCCCCGTACATCATTTACATCAAATTTTACATATAACCGATATAATATGTGATTTATTGAGTCATATATTTATACAAACAGTAAGAAATAGGTGATTATAATAAACCTTTATTTTTTTATTTTATTGACCATATATATGACAACATCAAGCATGAAAAGCGCTTCCCCTGCGTACTTCAATATGTTGAAAAATGTTCCCACATCTCTATATAACATGTACAGTGTGTAGAGCATCAGATTTGCCAACATATATATTGAGACAGCTATAATCCCGAGAATAAGGATAACTTTTGATATTCCTGATTTGTCAGTGTTTGAATGAGGATACACCGGATATGGAGGATAAATCTGTCCCGGTATATGAGTTCGTTGCTGATTGTGAGTAATTGGTTTTCCGCATTTGCCGCAAAATTTGCTTCCTTTAGGTTCAATACTTCCGCAATTGCTGCATATTTTTCCGGATGATATTTTAGGTTGTAATAGTAAAATGTCACCGTTTTTAATTCCTGCTTCGCTTAAAGTTTGTGTTTCAATTACATGTTGACCGGTTATTGTATTGATGAACTTATAGTTTATAGGATTTCCGTCGGCTCCTGTTAAAGGAAAATTTATTTTTTCTATCAGTTTTTTCATAAGGAGATCACACGGTGTATCATCAGGCAATTCAACGCTCTGTTTTCTGTTCCTTGATTCATCAATTATAATTATATTAATCATTCCCATATTTTTTATTTTCCTTTCTTATATGCATTTATATATTTTTTTATAAATTTTTTATAAAAATATTTTTTAATCTTTATGATTATTATAAAAAATGATTTTCAACATGTCAATACTTATGAATAAAAAAGATAAAATAATATGAAAGAATGACTTGGTTTATTTTTAACTATTGTAAGAGATAATATTTGAAGTGTAAATAATTATTGTGATTTTAATGTATATATAACGAAATAGATGTTTATATCAGTTTTATATAAAAATAATTAATAATGAAAGTTTGTGTAATGTAAAAACTAATATTTCAAACTGAGTTTATGCGGGGATAAATTGTTTTGACTTAAAAGACAGACTATATCATTTGAAAAGTCTGTCGTTCGGTGTGTCAAATTTTATTATAATTGTTCCAAGATATATCCATCGCCGCGCAGTGAAGATATCTCGAGCCGTGTGTTTTCGCTTTCCAGTTTTTTTCTGAGGCGGGATATCAGTGTCCATAATGCACGACTTTCCGTTTCCGTGTCAATCCCCCACACTTCATTCATGATTTTTTTATTCGAAACGGCTTTGCCTGTATTTTGTAGCAAAAGAAGCAGTACGGAGAACTCTTTTTGGGTAAGGAGCATATCTTTGTTATTTATATATCCGCAGAGTGATACGGTGTCAAGTTTAAGACATCCGTAACAGAGATATCTTCTGTTTTCAGCACAGCTGCGTAGACGCGTCTCAACTCTTGCTACGAAGACCTCAAGATCATATGGTTTTGCAAGGTAATCATCTCCTCCTGCGCGAAGACCGTTGATGATATCTTGGTTTTCACCAAGCGCGGAGAGGAAAAGAATAGGTATATGATAGTTTTTTTTCAAATCTTTGCATATATCCACGCCGTTTCCGTCAGGCAACATTATATCAAGCACAATAAGATCTGCCGCATGCCACTTCAAAAGTTCCATGCATTGCGCAGCAGTCGTTGCTTGTAAGACTTCATAACCCCGCATTGTAAGTGTTTCCGAATTGATTTTCATAATATGCGGGTTATCCTCCACTAGTAGAACTGTGCTCAAGTATTTCCCTCCTCTTGCAAAACTGTGAATGAAAACGTTGTTCCGTCCGGGCCGGTTTTTTCAAGCTGTATTTTGCCTCCGTGCGCTTCAATTGCTTCACGGCAGATAGCTAATCCAAGACCGCTGCTTCCGTCAGGACTATAGCCTTGTTCAAAGATATGGGGGATATCTTCGGCTGAAATACCGCTGCCGGTGTCGCTCACTTTGAATAAAATATATTTATCATCTTCGGTTTCGGAAGTATCAATTGATATTTTTCCGTTGATAGTATGTTTATTCGCGTTTACAACAAGGTTTATAAAAACCTGCAAAAGCATTTCAAAATTTCCATGGATATCGGGACAGTCGTGATAAATCGTTATTACGGTATTATTGTTTTTAAGACACATAGGTGACGCTATCGCGCGAACATTATCCAGAAGTTCTTCTACGCGAATTCGGGTGAACGTAAGTTCTCTTTCCCTACCGTATGAGTATTCCATCAGTCGGGTCACCATATCGGCAAGCCGCTGAGCCTCTTGTTGGATTGTTTTTAGGTTTTCCGGGGTTTCACTGCTCAGATTATCAGCGGCAAGCTGCATCCCTGTCAATTGTGCATATCCGGAAATTACCGTTAAAGGGGTTTTTAATTCGTGAGCAACTTTATGCAAAAAATCCATATTCATTCGGTTTATTTTTTCTAACATTTCGCCTCTGCTATGACTTTCCGCGAGAGCTGTTTCCCGTGCTTGTATACGTAAACTGATAGCGATTGCTGTGAGAAGAATAAATCCAAGAGTGCCAAATGCCGCAAAACCATAATGTGTAATTTCCGAACTGCGCCCGGTCAGGAACGCTTCATAAAGCAAAGTTCCGAGCATTATAAAAAATCCTAATAATGTTAATACATCTGACATGTCAAGACGTCGGTGTGTTTTATAATAATATAGCACTACCCCAGTCAAAAGATAAAGAAGATAAGGGATAGAAGTGTAATAGGTAGCGGCGGAAACTAAAGAAATATATTTTGTCGGAAGAACAAAGATTAAAATCGTCGACAGAAAAACTATTCCCAGATAAATATACAAAGGCCATTGTTTTGTTGCTTTTGAATATATGCTTTTAAGAAGGAAAAGTACTGACGCGGGCAGAAGCATAACTACGAAAATAAAAATTCTGTACATTATATACCAAGAAAAATCCGGGGAAAGAAGATGTATATTATAAAAATTCTGATCTCTGAGAGCCATAACAAGACAACATAAAGCCAGACATAAAAAGTCCGCTTTTCTTTGTACTGCGGCACTCAACATAAAATATAACATTAAAAAAAGAAGTCCGCCGCTGACGCTTAATGATACTAAATTGTTTCCGGCTTTAAAGTTCTCCATATTTTGTGGGGTTGAAATATATGTAGGTTGAATAAACCCTCCTTCTCTGTGTACATAGTTGGAATATTGATATATAATCTCAATTTCGCCGTCTTCTCCTGAAAATAGGGGAAGTGTCATATATCCTACTTTTGGAATAGAATCTTCAGCGTTATCGGCAGGATTGCCGAACAACGCGATTTCTGCTCCGTTGGCGAATACACGTGTGGCGTAATCTATGGAAAAGCTGCATATCGTGTAGTATTGATCAGGTTTCGCGCGTATCAGTAACCGGTATGTTCCATAAGAAACATCAGCTGCCGACTTGTCCGTTTCTGCTTTTTTATTTGTATTACCTGATTTGAAGTCTTCTGAAAAATAAAGTTTTTCAGGGTAGAAATCCCAACAATTTGCTATATTGAAAACTTCGGTGGATAAATCTAATTCTGTAATGTCTAATATTCCGTTAACAGGAGCTATTTCACGAAATTCAGTTTGTTTTCGCCACAACAGAGATTGTAAAAGCACTGCAGACAAGAGAACGGCGCATACTGGTAAAATCCAGAACAAATATTTTTTATAGATATGTTTTGATTTTATGGTGCCCATCTCCAATCTGCAGTATTTTTATATTATAATATCATATAAATAAGCTTATTTTGTAAACCTTACATAATTGTAAGCTTAAATTTGTATTTTTTATATATTTCTAAGAAGTTTTGATAAATAAAAATGTTTATATGCCTATTATACTGTAGAAATAACTAAAAATCAAGATATACGGATTGGTTTCGCGGAATAAATTGTTTATATCGTTTTTCTTAAACAAAAATCTTCAATTTGACTTGAAAAATACTTGTAACTGTGATATTATATTTTTGTATAATCAGTTTTTTTGTGCATGTTACGTTTCAATACGGGAAAGATAAAAAAGAAAGAGGTGCTCCGGTATGTCATCTTCCGGTAAAAACCCAGATAATTTTGCTAAGTGGTTAGATAATTTTTGGTATCATTATAAATTTCATACAATAGCTGTCGTTATATTGTTGACAGTGATTGTTTTCGGTATATATCAGTTAATCAACCGTCAAAAAGTCGATATGACAATTTATTATGTCTGCCGGGATCCAGTTATCGTGGATGAAAGTACTGCAGCACTGACGCAGACAATCCAACATTATGGGTATGATTATGACGGAGACGGGAAAGTGAATATAGTGATAAAAACCCTGTTTATTGGTGATGAGTATAATGAACAGAACGCGCAACTTGTAGAAGATAATCTTTCCGAATTCTTTACTGCATATCAAGGCGGGGGAGTCATGTTGATAATAACAGACGGGTATGGGGCGAAATATATTTCCGAAAAAGAATTGTTCGGCGATATTTCGGATATTGCTCCCGACGCGGAATATGACGGGACTGTTTTCAATGCTGCCGGTTCGGATTTTATCAATCAGGAAAGTATGGAAAAGTGGGGGGATAAAGAATTGTATTTTGGTCTCAGGGTATATAACGAGGATTCATTTATTAACATTCAGAAAGATGCGAAAGATAGATATGAATACGCAAAAAGTGTTTTGAAAAATATAATAAATAATACACAAGTAAGCTGATTGAAAATATATTTATGTTTTTGGTGAATGTGCCGTTTTTGAAAACTATCATGCTGATATATTGAAAATATAACACTTATATGATATACTTATATTTAATAAATAGTTTATCTGTTTTATGCGTATATATAGATTTATAAAGGAGAAAGAAAATGAAGTTTAATCTTTTACATCCTGCCGATCAGATTGTGCAGATAATGAACCGTATTTATGACAGCGGGTTAACAACAACGTCAGGTGGCAATCTTTCAATTAAAGACGATAACGGGGATATATGGATTACTCCCGGAGGAATAGATAAAGGCTCTTTGACACGTGCCGATATATGTCATGTTTTCCCTGATGGGAAAATTGTAGGACCTCATAAACCTTCGGTTGAGTTGCCTTTTCATTCTTCGGTATATGAGAAAAGACCTGATATTCGTGCGATACTTCATGCACATCCGCCCAAGTTAGTGGCGTTTTCTGTTGTGAGAAAGCTTCCGGAACTTAATATTGTTTCGAATTCACGCCGCACTTGCGGAAGCCTTACTATCGCTCCATACGCAGTACCGGGCTCTGAAAAGCTTGGAGATAATATTTCTGCAGAGTTTGCGAAGGGGTTTAATATAGTTGTTCTTGAAAATCATGGTGTTGTTATAGGCGGGGAGAATTTATTTGAGTGTTTTATGAGATTCGAAACTCTGGAATCTACCGCAAGGTTGCAGATAAATGCCAATAAGGTCGGAAAAATTAAAACTTTTGCTGATTCTGAACTTAATCTCTCTGTGACAAGAGACCATCTTATTATGGATGATTTTGTTCCTAATAAACATACTCCGGAAGAATGTGCGGTAAGAAGGGATATGATAACGCTTATAAAGCGTTCATATAGATGCGGATTGTTTGGAAGTACCCGCGGGACATTTTCGGCGAGATTGACAGACGGAAGCTTTTTGATAACATCGTACGGTGTTGATCGTGCCTATATGACAGAAGATGATCTTGTTCTTATAAAAAACGGTATGAAAGAAGCCGGTAAGGTTCCGTCAAGATCTGTGATGCTCCATAAGCGTATATATGAAAAACATCCGGAGATTCGTTCTGTAATCGGGGCTGAACCTCCGCATGCTATGGCTTTTGCCGTTACCGATACGGAATTTGATCCACGTACCATACCTGAGAGTTATATACAGTTGAGATATGTCCAGAGAGTTAATTTTTCTTCGGTATATGTTGATATTGAAAAGGTCGCGGATATGTTTTCGGAAAGGACTCCTGTTTTGATTTGTGAGAACAACCAGATACTTGTGTCCGGTGAATCGTTGCTGAACGCTTTTGACAGGCTTGAAGTATGTGAAGCAACGGCAAAATCAATTATATCTGCCTGTGATATAGGTGAGATGGTTCATATTTCCGAGGATGAGGTCAAGGAAATCGATAAAGCCTTTAATTTGAAATAAGTTAAAAAACTGCGCCGGATTTATTGTTCCGGCGCAGTTTTTTATCATTATGCCATATTCATGTATGTTATTACTTTTTCAGCAAATTCGGGAGACGCTTTATAAAAATATTCAAGAACTCTTTTTTGTATGTCTTTATTTACATATTTGAGTTCTGCCGCTATATTGTCGCACAGATGCTCTTTTTCTTTTTCTGAGAGTGAGTTGTAATGTTCTCCGGCCTGTGCAAAATCGTCCGTTTTTTCTATTTGTTTTCTGTAGATTACACCTTCAGTGAATGGTCCTGCGATTTGCGTTTGATTTTCTGCAAACGGTTGGTTTCCGGCCAGAGAGTTTGGGCTGTAATTTACGGAACCTTTATTAAACTCATATGTCATCGCACCGTCCTGCTGGTTATTGAACACAGGCGATTTCGCACGGTTTATCGGTAGTTGTGTAAAGTTTGCCCCTATACGGTGACGTTGTGTGTCCGTATATGAAAAAGATCGGCCCTGTAGCATCTTGTCAGCGGACAGCTCTATTCCCGGGACGATATTTCCAGGGCAAAAAGCGGACTGTTCAACTTGTGCGAAGAAATTTTCTGGGTTTCTGTTTAAGGTCATCATTCCTATTTTAATAAGTGGATAAAGTGTTTCATCCCATGTCTTTGTGTCGTCAAGAGGATCAAACGGAAGATGTTCTGTATCCTCTGGATCCATGATTTGTACGCAAAGTTCATACATGGGATAATTCTTTGCCGCAATAGCTTCGTGAAGATCGCGCACGGCTATATCCGGATCTTCGCCGGCAAGCCGTTTCGCCTCATGCCGGTCTATGGTTTCTATCCCTTGCATTGTTTTCCAGTGATATTTTATAAACCTTCTTTTCCCGGTATTGTCTACCCATACATATGTATTTACTCCAAAACCGTCTATGTGCCGGTAACTTTTGATTGTTCCTCTGTCGGAGTATAGCCATGTTATCATGTGAGTCGCTTCGGGGGTCAGGGATATAAAGTCCCAAAATCTTTCAGGATCCGTTAGATTCGTATCCGGTGCCGGTTTAAGCGAATGGATAACATCGGGAAATTTTATTGCGTCGCGGATAAAGAAAACCGGTAGGTCATTGCCTGCAATGTCGTAATTGCCTTCATTTGTATAGAATTTGACAGCGAAACCTCTTGGGTCTCTTACAGTGTCCGCAGACCCTCTTCCTCCGATAACGGTTGAGAATCTTGTGAAAACTTCAGTTGTTCTGCCTGATTTCAAAAAATCTGCCGTAGTATATTTTTCCGCTGTGCCATATGACTCAAATATGCCAAAAGCTCCCGCGCCTTTGGCGTGAACGACCCTTTCCGGAATTCGTTCTCTGTCAAAATGCGCAATTTTATCGATCAATTGTACATCTTGTAGAAGCGCAGGTCCGTTGTCTCCTATTGAAATCAGGTCTTTATCGTTTACAATAGGGGCTCCCATACTTGTGGTCATGTTGCTTTTTTCGTATTCGTCATAAAGATTATGGCTGTTATTGTGTACGTTTGCGGAGACTGGATGCGCTTCGGCTGATCTTTTCGGTTGCTGTGGAATTGACTGCCTTGTTTTCATTATTGCATCTTTATATCTTTGTATCAGTTCTTCCGTTTTCTTTTCAGAGCGATTTTCGTATTGCAATTTACCAACCTCTTTTCAGCAAATAATTCTTTATATTATATGTAAAAAAAATAGAATTGATTACTGCCCGATATTTTTGTTTGTTTTAAGAAAGGAGTTAAAAATATATTAAAATTTTTCTTGAAAGATGATTTTGTATAAACTTTAGAAAAATAAACAAGAATATTATTTAAGACGTATATTTGCTGAAAATAAATATTATTTACAAAAATGTCATAATAATTATATTGACAAATATTGTCAATTGATTTATAATTCTTATAAAGAATTGTTCCTAATAAGGAGTCGCCATGAAACAGATTATACAACGAAATACCGTGCAATGTGATCTTGTATTGAACGCAGTACGTTCGTTGTGCAATCATCCCACTCCCGAGCAGGTTTATTCATATATAGCCAAATCGCATCCTTCTGTAAGTAAAAGCACAGTTTACCGTAATTTAGACAAATTGTGTGAAAGCGGGGCTCTTTTGCGAATTCCTGTCCCCGGTGGAGCTCTCCATGTTGATCATACGCTTACTTCGCATTATCATATGTATTGTAAGGTATGCGGTAATTTATATGATATTGAAGCTGCAGGGATAGGTGATTTGAAAAACGAAGTCACGGTGTCAAACGGGTGTGAAATCACTGATTGTTATATTGTTTTCAGCGGGACTTGTCCCGAATGTAATAAAGCTGATAAAAATTAAAGGAAAGAGGTATTTGTGATGGAATTAAAAGGATCAAGAACCGAAAAGAATCTTATGGCTGCTTTCGCTGGAGAGAGTCAGGCGAGAAATAAGTACACATATTATGCTTCAAAAGCAAGAAAAGACGGATATGTGCAGATAGCAAATATTTTTGAAGAGACAGCTAATAATGAAAAAGAACATGCAAAACTTTGGTTCAAAGCTTTGCACGGTGATGAAATTCCGGCTACTACAGTAAATCTTGAAGATGCAGCTGCAGGCGAAAATTTTGAATGGACAGAAATGTATGCGGAATTTGCTAAGGTCGCTAAAGAGGAAGGCTTTACAAAACTTGCTTATTTGTTTGAAGCTGTAGGAAAGATAGAAAAAGAACATGAGGAAAGATATCGCAAACTTCTTGCTAATATAGAGGGCGGGCTTGTATTTTCAAAAGACGGTGACGCTGTTTGGCAGTGCCTGAATTGCGGTCATATCGTAATAGGGAAAAACGCGCCCGAAATCTGTCCGGTTTGCGTGCATCCTCAGTCATATTTCCAGGTAAGATCAGAAAATTATTAATAAGTTAAACGTAAAGCCGTGCCTCTTAGGCACGGCTTTACTGTTCAACCAGA
>CALWNV010000039.1 GCA_944382895.1 uncultured Clostridia bacterium
CGATGAAATAATAATCACCGTTATACTCAACAAGCTGATATTTGTCCTGACGAACTCCGTTGATATAGAAGTAATCATTATACACCCCCGTCAAAAGTTCGGCAACACCGTCGTTTCCGCAATCATAATACAATACTTCACCTATAACGCCGTCATAAACACCGGTAAAGAAGTATGCAACGCCTGTCTGCATATAGCCCTGTCTGTTAAAGAGATATGTCTTTCCGTCAATTTCATACGGTTTTGCAGAATTTTCATCTGGAGAAGTATCTCTATAATATCCAGGTCCGTACCAGTAACGCAGACCACCACTGTTTCTTGCCCAAGCACCACTTATTACGCGACCATTATCAAAAGAAAATTTTATCGCGTCCTCAGTATACTGTTCTCCTTCCAAGCCGGCAAAAGTGGTTTCATCAAAACAATACCATTCATCATCTATCATCTGCCATCCGCTAATCAACTTACCGTTTACTGCATAATAGTTTTTACCACCGATCGACTGTAACCCGGTAGCTGTGGATTCCTTACCGCAATGGCAGACCAGCTTCCCGTCTACAATTTCATAAACATGCCCTGTCGCCGGAATCGAAGTACCCCAATCGACAACTGAATTACAGACTTCGCAGAATGTTCTGCCGGTATACCCTTCTTCAGTACAACTCGGCGCTTTATCTTCAAGGGCAACTGGAATATGAACATGGGTTGTGCCGTGAGATGTAAAATATGCCTTATCCATATTGGCCATGCTGGTATACATTTCCGTATCCACATGAAATTCTTCATTAGAGAAAGTACTTGTATGCCCATCAGTATGCGTAATAAGCCCCATGTCGACATCCATCTTCATGTCCTGCGCCCAGAACGGATATTTCGTCCAATAAGTTTCTGCGGTATAACCAGGAATCTGAATATCGGTATCAAAGTAAAGAATACGGACAGGAAGCTGCGCCAAAACTGCTGTTCCGATTTGAGTATTTTCTCCTGTACGGGTAATAGTGATGGAAGCAGTGTTAGTCTCTGCATTGATTGTATACTCCGCAGTAAATCCTTCCGCAAGTATCATATGATCCAATTCCCAATGGTTCACATTATTCAAATCAATTACGGTAGACACAGACTGGATCGTTTCAATTGCTGTCGCTTCCAAATTCATCCAGTAAATAGAACCAAAGAGGATCCTGTCAAGAGAAGCATCATCCGGAATCACATTGATAGTAGAGGCCTCGGTTCCTGATTCGACCTTGACAACACGAATAACTACAGACTTATTGCCCGCTTTATCGCAGATTTCAAATTTAACCCGGTGATAACCGTCTGAAACAGAAATATTGTTTGCGGAAAGGACTCCGTCTGTAAACTCCGACGAAACTTCCACTCCGTCAATATACACTTTTGCAGAAGCGGGGTCCAAACCGGAAGTATTATAAAGCGGATGTTCTGTTCCTGTAGCATCCACTCTGACAGTCGCGTCTTCTACCGCTGCAGAAAAGTTCAAAATATTGTTTGTCGTAGTAATAACATCCCGTTTTACAAGAGCAGTTTCTCCGTCAAGATATATCTTGTCAAATACTGGGTTTTCTCTGTCATCAACCGCCTCGGAATAATCAACGGTAAAATTGTCAAGATAGTATGTATATGGCCCGTTGATAGAACCGTTATCTTGCCACAACTTATTATTTATTGCCTTGTGGAAAATGATAGAGAGGAAAAATTCCCCGGTCTCTCCCGTCATCCCGTCACTGGGATCCTTATCGAATGGCGAAGAATACTTCAACGCGATTTTCTCATAATTGCTTACGTCCATTGATAAATAATGCCAGCCAGACTCGTCAATATTATAATATACATTCTCAGATTCCATCATAGTAACAGTTGCAAGAGTGTCTAAAGTCCCGTCTCCGTTGGAATCAAACATATAGTGACCCTGAACCCAGCATTGAATATTATCCTCGGGAACATAAAGCCAAAAACCGACAGAGCGAGCATTTTCCAAAACAACCGTTTCGCCGTCAACACCAAGTCTTATCCAGGCATATTGCTCAGAGTGAGAATCCTTGGAAGAGAGTCCATTTGTTTCAAGTCGCATAGAGTAATTTCCATCATGAACCTGTCCATTGCTTTTATCAGCCAAGGACAATTTAAGGTCATAATCCCAATGCGTTGCGTTTGTTCTGTTATTTATTACATTCCATTCATCAATATCGGCTTGACCGCCCTCAAAATCCCAAAGAACTTCAGAGCCTTTCCCCAAGATCAACTGAACAGTCGCAGTAGGATTAGTCCCCATATTTAATGTAGCTGTTACGGTGCTTGTGACATCTGCGGGAGCATCTGCCTCATCAACAGCAATAAAGTTCAAACCATCAAAGCGTCCTAACTCAGAATTAGTCGTAGTAAATGTAATGTCGTTTTCACCAAGACCGATTTCAAACAAACCGTTCCCTGTAGTTGCTTTTACGGGAATGATAGCGGTTTTTCCAAAAGGAATTGTGACAATCGGCTGTTCAAATGAAATTTCATCAGGAACGGCGATAGTAATCGAGCGTTCACCGACAACCTCACCTTCATAAATCATCTGAACAGTTACAGTACCTTCGGTTCCATTCGAAGTAAATACACCGTCAGCGATAGTTCCCATATTGTCTTCCTTTACAACCCACTCCGCATCAGAGGGAATATCCACTTTGGTACCGACGGCATCTGTACCAATAGCACTGAATTCAACAGTACTTCCAGGAGTATAGTAATCATAATCGGTATCAATAGTAGCTCGAGCAAACACACCGTCAGCAGGCGCGGTGGAAATAACTAAAAGTGTATTTGTTGTAGGTCTTTCGCCACCGTCTGACAGTGAGCAATTAACTTTCAAATCTTCACCGGGGCGCTCTGTGCAAAAAGTAGTAGAACCTCCGCCGTCACAATTTGCGGCAATGACACAACCCATTTTAATCATGTAGTCTGCCATTTCATACTCTGTAAATCCAGAAGAATACGGAGCCTGCTCTCCGTCTGACACCGCAACAACCAACGTGCCGTCTTCCTTAACTCCGACAAAAGTTCTGGAAGTTCCGCCGGCATAATTTTCGGTTTTATACTGATTTACAGGTTCTCCGGTTACCGGATCCGGTTTAACAAGCCAAGCAAACTGTACCGGGATAACCTGTTCTTCCCAACCGGTAAGTGGATCAGAGGTGGAACGCATCCACACTTTCTTCATATCCGAAGGTCTTTCTTCTCCGGTTATTGGATGTTTATCATAATTAATAACAATACAGTTTTGAGCCCCCCAAGTCGGTCCTTGACTGTTTTCATAATACTCTCCGTCAAGAATCGTATAACCGATAGGTTCGCCAATTAAATGCGGGTTTGCCTTGTAATAGGCATCAGTATACCAGTTTAAGCACACATTAGTGGCCGCAACCACATTACCGTAACCGAGTTTTTCAGCATTGAGAGCTTGCGTAGACGTAGACTCGGTACCGTAATTACCTTCTTCCGGCCACATTCCCTTATAACCGCTGATAACCTTGGTATAAGGGTTGTTGATGTCTACAGTTATTGTATGGACAACCTGCCTTCTGGTTCCGGCATCGTTGTTCAGTACAATTTCTGCTTCGGCAACACCAGGAGCAATATCCCAGTCTCTTTTGGAGATTACTTGGTAGTAATCGCTTCCGCCGTTACTCTCGTCGTACTCGATACTTGCAGCGGCTGTGCTAATCGAAAAAAGAGCGGCAAGAATAAAGACAACAAGTAATACTGCCGAAATTTTAGACAACCTACCTGTTTTCATTTTTAGAGTCTCCTTTTCATAAGTTGTTTTTATAAATAGCCAATGGCTAAGTATACATTAAAACAGTATATATCGCTATTGTTAATCTACAATTTATAAGCTTTGAATATATGATGGGTTTTACGTTTTTCTACCGGCGGCTCAGGCAAATAGTCCCCGTAAAGGCAGGTCAAATATGTGTCATAGTCTTTAGGTGCGGGGAATTTTTCTCCTTCAAATTCAATCTCTATAGTTTCTTTGAACACTCCTGCCGGGATAATACCACGTTCACCGTATACACACCATACCTTGCAACCTAAATAGTTTGTTTTTTCTTGTTCTTTTCTGTAAGTTGTTTCAAGAATTTTTTTGATATAATACTTGCTACCAAACATTTTACAAACAATCATATAAATCTGTTTGATAAATCGTTTAACCGGATTGAAAGAATCAGGTTTTTTAAGTTTAGCCAATGAGAGTCTAAATATATTTTTTTGAATATGTTTCACTTCCTGTTTCGCTTTTTTAAAATCTTCTGCCCACGCATCAAGAGGGAAGAGATCAATATCGATACCGAGTTCAAGACCATTGTTATACCCGGACTCATCCTTACGTGTTGTCATATCACACAGTTTTGCATATGGGAAACAATACTCACGATTTTTTTCAAAAGCAAAAAGACGATATCTGTCACTATCTTTGAACAACGAAATCATCCTGTCGTAATCCTCTCGCGGAATCAACAGATCGACATCGTCATCCCATGGAATAAATCCTTTATACCGGATTGCTCCTAAAAGAGTCCCATGAGAAAGATAATATTTGATATTGTTTTCCTTGCAGAAAGCATCAAACATCTTTAATATCTGAAACTCAACCTCTTTAAGTTCCTGCAAAGACAATTCCTTCATATAGCTCCGTATACTCCTTAAATTTTTTATTTTTATCAAATTCCTGAGCTTTATTTACACACTGCTCCACTGAATACGGTTTGTCAACGCAAATACGAACGATCTCCTTTTCAAGCGTATCAATATCGTTATAGTTTACCACAACTCCGCATGACTCGTCAAGAGTTTCCGGACTGCCGCCTGTCCTGAAAGTTATTACAGGAGTACCGCATGAAACCGCTTCCATATTAACCGTAGGATAATTGTCCTCCCTTGTGGGATTGACAAACACGTCAGCGGCTGAGTATATTTCGGCGAGTTCCTCTTGATTTTGCGTACGATGAATTGACAGAATTTCCTCAGGCAATCGCTTATCGATTTTAGTATCTGTTCCGACTAACACGATTTTATAGTCAGACGGAAGTCTTTTAGCCAGTTTGACAAAGATGTCAAGACCTTTTCTTTCTTCCCATTCAAAAGAAACACCAAGAATAATTTTTCGATTTTCAATATTATATTTCTGTTGAAAACTACTCTTAACAGGTTTGAAAACATCAAGATCAATACCGTTATGAATAATTTTAATCGGATATTCTTTGAAAAATGATTGTCTTACTATATCTGCAAGCCACCAAGAAGGCGTTACAATTGTAAGGTCAAGGTTTTCAAACAGTTTTTTCTTTTTTTCAAACAATTCTTTACTTCTGTCAAAAAACCATGAATATTGCCGTCTTTGAACACAATCCGCGCATTGAGATTGCCATTTATTACATCCTACCATAGAAAAATATGTACAATAACCGGTAAAGCACCAGCAGTCATGAAAGGTCCACACCAACTTTATCCTGTGTTCTTTAAAATATATAAACAACATCTCAATATCACAATCATGTCCATGAATATTATGCAGATGGACAATATCTGGAGAGAGATGTTCAAGCGCATCAATCATCTTACGGGTCGTTTTTTTCGAATTAAATCCGTAATTGCCGAAAAGTCGTGATTTGAAAGCCTGGACTTTTATATAGTTATCATCCGAACATCTGATACCAAGTTTATATCCGTCACTTCTACTGCTATATAAAATATAGTTTTCTATATTTTGAGCAACCAAAACTTTGCTGATTCCCACACATATTTTCCCTGTGCTCCCTGCACCACATGTAGCGTTGATTTGAACAATTTTCATTAAACGTTCTCCCAAAAGAAATAATACGGAAACACATTTAGATTTCCACCGCTGTTTGCATTGACAAAAAAGTACACGAGAAAAAATAAAACCATTACATATCTGCCTATAACAGCCAATTGACTCCAACGTTCACTTTTGCACTCAATAATCTTAGGAATCAATAATGGAATAAAAATAATATAATAATAATTCATTCGCATCGCCAATGTATGCAGTGGAGCAAACATTTGCAGGATAAGTGAAAACAATAAAAAATTTCTTAAACCGATTGTCTCTTTGTCAAGAATAGATTCATCTGGGATAAAAAAGACAAATACCGCAAACAAAACAAATAAAATCAACATAGCGTAAGCACCAGTTGAAGACATTTGTCCTTCATACCCAGTATATTGCCTGATAATTAACGTCAAGAAGAAAAATATCGGTCTGTTAAATATAAAAACCAAAATCAATGCCGGGACGACCACAAACAGCCATTTTCTTGTAATCTTTACATGATAAAGAGGATACATGAAAAACAACATAAAAGCGCTTGTATGAAACGTTATTGCCAAACATACAATTATAATAAAAAGAACAAGTTTTTTTCTGCGAGTAAATTCATAAGCAATAAAACCGAGACCAATAGCCAACATTTGTCTGATACCCGAAAACATCATTACAAAAGTAGACATGGTACAAAAAAGCACAATCGTGAGCGAAGCATCCAAACACAGCCTTTTGTATGTCGGATAAATCATAGCACAGACCAACAACGCAGAAACCGCCAGAAAGAAATGCGGATTATTCGATAACAGAGAAACAATTTTATTAAAATACGAAAACCCTAATTCAAGCGGATATTTTCCGACTTCAGCCCAAGACATATGGGATATTTCTTCAAAAAAATGTATATAGTTTCTGGTATCGTTGCCAATACTTTCGTGTCGCAACATTACTAAAAGAGTAAGGAAAAAAAAGAAAAATGAAATTGCAATTTTATTTTTTTTATTATAGTTATCAACATTAAATTCCTTAACCGAAAAATGCTGAATCATAATAGGGATAAGGACTAATATAGAAAAAACACCCATACTATTGTCACCTCTATACTAAGCTGTTCGTCTGAACAAAGTATAGTAGATCTTACGGATTATGGGACGAATAACCCCAAATAAATATATCATTTTGATAACGCAATAATCTTTAAAACTCAGTAATCCGGACTCTTTTGCCAAAACGCACGCATTTTTTACTACAATTGAATTACAGTATTTTGCGTTATACTTAATATATTTTAACAAAAAATTATTCCTCGCTGAACTGATTTGGATCAACTGAGGGATCATGACACTGCTTATTTTCTCACATTCCACACGAAAAACAGACTGACCTTTTTGTGTAAGCTGTTGACTGTGGACTCGTCCCTGTACACAAATATCGGGGATGGAAAGTACCGAATATTTAGCCATGAAAATCTTAAACCACATAAAACCATCCTGATAAAACCTTAAAGACTCCTCAAATAGACCAACTTCTTCAAAAACAGTTTTACGTATTAAAAAGGCACACCCATGTATCGGAAAATTTTCAAACAATCTTGACATCATATATTCCCAAGACAGAATTTTTATATTTTCTGAGCTTACATTAGGCATCTTTCCGATAAGTTGTGAATTTTTATCAATCGGAACATACCCGCAACATACTAACATCGCTTTATTTTCTGTTTTTGACAAAGCAGCAATTTCTTTTTCGATTTTGTCCGGCATATAAACATCGTCATGCGATAACCATGAGAAATATTCGCCATTCATGTTTCTTATTCCTGTGTTCAATGCACTAGAAACCCCGCCGTTTTTTTTATAAATATACTTTATTTTTTCCCCGTATCCCTTAGCAATTTGCTCTGTCAGTCCGCCATCACATGACCCGTCATTCACAACGATAATTTCTATATTATTATATGTTTGGGCAAGAGCGCTATCGATTGCCTCCCGCATATAATTTGCTCCGTTATAAACCGGAATAACAATTGACACAAGCGGATTAAATGTTCCATTTGCCATATTTTATGACCATCCATGATTTATAATATTTACACAATACCCATTTAACAAGAAAAATTTCGCTTAAAAACAAAGTTCAAGAACTGTATACCCTACGCATTATTTCCACAACTTTCGTTATATCATATTTTGAGGCAAGGGTTATATTGTTTTTTCGTATACTTTGCAGTTGTGAAGAAAAACGCAGTTTTTTAATTGCCTCACAGAATGCGTCAATATCGTCGGGAGGACAAGAATATCCGGTCATCGCAGAATCACCATGAAAAATAATATTCGATGTAACAAGTGGCAAACCACAAGCCATAGCTTCAATTACAGACACTGGAAGGCCCTCACGAAAAGAAGGAAAACAAAAAAGATCCGCGGAATGGTCAAGCTCTGGTATATCTTCTCTGTATCCAAGCAAGTGCACCTGTTCCGATATACCCAGTCTTTCCGATAATTCAAGCAAAAAATCTTTTTTTTCACCGATACCGGCAATCGCGTAATGAATATCCGGATCCTTCAGTTTTGCCAATGCCCTGATAATTACCTGATGATTCTTATTTTCATTAAGCTCACCAACCGATAACAGTAAAAACGCGTTTTCAGGCACACCGATATCCTGTCTCTTTTTCTTCCGGTCGACTGAAACGTTTTCAAATTTTGACAGTTCGACACCGACGCCAGGAACATAAAGGATCTCTTTTGCTTTGAATTTTTTGTTTGCCAATGCGTAATCTTCTTGATTAATAGTAATCAGCTTGTCCGTAAAGCGTGAACAAAATTTTTCAATCGGATAATAAACCAGCCAATTGAATTTGGGGGCTCCATTATAAAAATGAAAACCGTGTGCTGTATAAAAAACCTTTAAGCCGTTTTTTGCTCTAAACTTTCTGCAAACCAAACGGGTAATAAAAGCTGCATTGGGGGTATGGCAATGCACAATGTCATAATCCCCCTTTTTAACCAGATCTTTAAGTTGTTTGTATGCCTTGATATTATCTACCGACAAAGGCTGCCGTGAAAAATCGATCTGAAAAAAATTACAATCCAATTCACGGTATAGGGGATCCAATGCTAATGTTTTATAATTACACGCGATATCGACAGAATGCCCTTCGTTAACAAGCATTGCTATATGGGGCTTAAAAAAGCTGTTCATTGTAAGAGATATCGTGGTTACATACAATATTTTCATATGGTTCTCCTTGCCGGAACACCAATATAAGTCCCGGAATGTTTAATCTCCTGTACAACTACAGCCCCAGCACCAATAACACAGTCACTGTAAATATTCGTGTTATTGATTACCACTGCCCCGATTCCTACATGAGTCAGTTGCCCTATATGAACTCTACCGCCAAGCTTTACTCCCGGAGAGATATGTACATAATCTTCAATTGTGTTGTCATGTTCAATAACAGCTCCGGTATTGATAATACAATGATTTCCCACCTTTGCAAAAGTATTCACAACAGCTCCTGCCATAATAACGGTACCTTTTCCAATCAAAACCGATGTTCCGATCTGAGCAGACGGATGAACCAGAGTTATCCAATTTACCTGAAATCTGTCAGCAAACATCCTTCTCGTTGAATTGTCTCCGATTCCTATAATAAAATCTGTTTTACCATCATTAAGTCGTTCCACGTCTGCACTGGTTCCAATAACAGGAAACCCCATACAGGAACCTACGACATTGTCATCAATGAAATTAATGGCTGTATACCCGTTTCTGATTGCATTGTCGGCAATCACTCTTCCGTGGCCGCCCGCACCGATGATAATCAGTCTATTCATGTACCAATATCTCCGTTTTAGGTGTCATAATCTCTGTTTTAGTACCCATAAATTCTTCCATCGTTACCGATGTGGCAGAAGAGATACCCTCACGCTTTATAACCTTGCCGATGGTTTTAAACAAAATTTTCCAATCACCGATAAATGTTATATGATCTACATACTGAACATCATATTCAAATTTCGTTTCCCAGCTGATCGCGTTTCTTCCGTTAATCTGTGCAAGTCCGGTAATACCCGGAAGGACCTCAAGTCTTCTTCCCTGCCGTGCATTATAGCGATCATTATAACGGATATACAAACACCTGGGACCAACTAAGGCAATCTTATGACAAACTACATTCCAAAGTGAAGGAAGTTCGTCTAATGAGGTACTTCGCAAAACACGGCCGAAATGATCCAATCGTTGCTCATCAGGAAGCAAATTTCCCTCAGCATCTCTCGCGTTTGACATGGTTCTAAACTTATACATACAAAACGCTTTACCGTCTTTACCAGCACGCTCCTGTTTATAAATAACCGGCGCGCCGAGTTTCACACGCACAAGAAGGGCTATAACAAAAAGAACCGGGCTGAGCAATACCAAGGCAAGTGCTGCTAGGAACATATCCTGCGGAACTTTTATGTACTTTTCATAAAATCCCTTTTTCTGTTTTTTAGACATATGTACCTCACTCAAAGCAATTTCTAACGATCTCAATGATCCGATCCTGCTTTGCAGCAGTCATCTTTATATCACTGGGCAAACAAAGACCTCTTTGAAAAATATCCGCACCAACATCAATACCTTTTTTCGGAGGATAGTCATTTGATGTGACCCGGATACTGCCTTCCCGCGTAATAAAATCGTGTGTTCTGTAAAGAGGCTGCAAATGCATCGGCTTCCAGATTGGTCTGCCCTGCACATTGCATTCCGCAAGTGTCTGTAAAATCTCATCAGGACAAGACTTTCCCGGTTCAGTAAGAAAACATGTGTCGTTATCGCTTCTAACTTGCTTACACATTGCATCTTCATTAATCAACATGCAGGAAAGCCAAAAATTTGGAAACATTGTTTCTTTATCATATGGATTCATTGTTACAGGTAAATTCGCAAAGCCCGCTTTATATCTTTCATATATTGCATACTTTCTATCAACATGCTCGTCAAGATACTTCAACTGGGCGCATACTATACCGGCAATAATATTACTCATTCTATAATTATATCCTATCTCTTCATGCTGATACCACGGCGCATTTTCGCGGCTTTGAGTAGACCATTTGCGGGCTTTATCCGCAGCAGCACAATCATCAGTCAAAAGCATTCCACCGGAGGAGCCGGTAATAATTTTATTACCGTTAAAAGAGATAGCGTTATATAATCCGAATGTCCCGGTCTGTCTTCCTTTATATGTCGCACCAAAGGATTCGGCTGCATCTTCGAGAACAATAAGCCCATACTTTTGTGCAACAGCGCATATCTCGTCATATTTTGCAGGTGTTCCGTATAAATTAACAACCATAACAACCTTGGCACCGGGATAAAGCTGGCAAGCTTTTTCCAAAGCGACCGGGTCTATGTTCCACGTATCATATTCCGCATCTATAAAAACAGGAACAGCTTTTTCGTACATGATCGCATTTACAGTCGCATCAAACGTCATATCGCTGCAAAGCACAATATCATCCTGTTTTATACCCGCCAACCTTATTGCCAAATGAAGTGCTGCTGTTCCAGAGGAGAGCGGGACTGCATATCCGCATCCGATTTTCTCTGTAACAAGACGCTCAATCTCGCCAAGGTTCGCGCCCTCTGTAGACACCCAATTGGATGCGATAGCTTCGGCTATATACTTTTCTTCTTCTCCGTGCATCGTAGGCGACGCAAGCCAGATCTTATGATCAAACGGCGCAAACTTCATTTGTTTCCCCTCTGTCTTTACTGCTTTTCATACGTATGTCACGGCACCCTTTTCTTAATTAAAATTATTATTTTTTATAGATGCAGAATCATATCCTCCTTTTTTGGCAGGATTTGTAATACTGCCACAACAACTTTATAATCCAATCCATCCTGTCTTATGTAATCTGCATCAACACTTCAGGCTAAACTAAAAACTTATTAATGCCAAAACGGATCGGTTAACCGCTCCGTATCAGATAATTTATTTCCTTTTCAGATATCAAATTTTCCCCGTATGATTTTCGTTTACACAAACCCCGATATATTACATATAAGATATCTGTTTCTGTCCGCAAACAAAAAAATAAATTAAATTACTGGGAAAATTATCAAGCTTGACCATCCCCTGCGTCTCAAGAACAAAAAATTGCTCTGCTTTAGCATGGCCAAATATATTTTTTGTGACAGATTTCCTGATAAAACACCGTTTTGTATTTTCTCCGGAGTTTTTATAGATTCCTGAAAATTAAAAAGTACATATTGTACTTACTGCAAAAGACAAAAGAAGTGTCTTATTAAAAGCAATTTAGTCTTATAATTTTTTCGATCATCATGTTTTTCTAAAAAGTCTTCAATATTTATTTATAAAATAATTAAAATAATGTAATCGGGAACTTCGGTAATACATACAATTTCAATATTATGAAAACCACATCAAAACCCGTTGCTTACTCTAAAAATATTCATTTACCGAAATCTGTAAAAAAGCCTGATCTGTTGCCACGCTTACTGCCAAAAACACATAAAATTTTTCTGTTCTCATTCATTTACAGTCGTGTAAAACAGCTCAATCACTAACGCCTGCAAGCTGTCTTCATCCGGATAAAATTCCATAAATTCCTCTCCGAGTTTCGTCTCTCCCTCTATCTCTCTAATACCAAGAAGCTCGTATTCGTCAAATTTCTCAGCAAGTTCCTTCATTTTCTGATCGGAGGAATCATATACAAGGTAGTCACTCAGAGATGTGACGATCTGTGCCATAAAATCCTCATCTGAACGCTGGGAGGAAAGCATTTTTTCATATAATGCACGAACATACTGCCGCTGTCTCGCCATACGTGCGTCGTTAGTACTGTCTTCCAACCCCTGACGGGCACGAACATATCGCAAAGCCTGTTCACCATTAAGAACAACGGTTTCCCCCTTGACCAAAGTATCATCAATGCCCGTAAAGTCATCCAGAACCGTAATCTCAACTCCGCCTACAGAATCGTTCAGTAATGGAACAGCATCCATTGTCAATGATAGATAATGGTCGATCTTTACATCCTGCAATAGATACTCAACGGAATCCTTCGTGTTCCTGCAGCGAATTTTTTCGTTATCGTCGGCAACATAGTTATAAGCAAGAGCAATCTGCTTTGTGTAAGTATCGACCACATGCGTTCCGCCAACCGAAAGCCTATTGATCTGCGTCATAGTATCGCGACTTATCTGCAAAGCGCTGCATTGCTTCTTATCATTATCAAAAACGAAAAGCATCAAAAAATCTGTCTGAATACTGCTTTCATAAGAATCAGCAGCGGTTGAACCTTCGTATTTATCCAAACCGAGAACCAAAAAACTCTCTATATTGTCTTTAAGTACATACTCTTGATCTTGATAGACAATAACATTATTTCCTGTTCCTGACATAGAAAATTCATTCTGACTTTTTTCCCATTTCTCGATAAACAACAAAATAGCGGTTATGAGAAAAATGGTCACAAGCAGAACAACTATATATTTTAAATAATTCTTCTTGATTTTCATATTTCTCATAACCTCTTTTTTATAATAATGTTTACGTCAAGATTTTTGCTTTCTGCGCTTAATAACAACAAAAACTACAACTATTGCCAAAACAGCAACAAGCATAATGCCGGCATAAACATAAATTATTGCATGATCACTGGTTTCAGGAGGAACCTCGGATACATCGCCTTCTGTATTAACAACAATAGCAAACGGAGAAAAAGATTTGACTGAAAATTCAAGATTTTCACCGTTATTTGTGACTTTAGCATTCTCAACAAGTTCCCACTCTCCGTTTTCGTTCATATGAAGAAGAGCAACAAACTTATCCAGAGCCTCTGCACTGAGGACGATATTAAAATTAAAATGTTCTTCATGTTGATCACAGTTTACGATATGCATATCAAACAAATCGCTGACGGCCAATGCTTTACTATCAAGATTCATGTCGGAAGCAAGCTTAGATAAGTCGGCCGACAGTGAAGTCAAATCATCCGTTCCCGCAATTTCTGCATAAACCGTTTCAATCAAAGTTTTGAGATCAGCGGGGAGAGCATCCCTCTCCGCATATGGTATAACGACCAGCTGTCCCGTACATTCATCATCTGTAGGCTCAAAAGACACCAAGCGGGGAGCGGGATTCCCCGAGGGGCTGGAAACAAAACGTCCGGGAGCTGCAAAGGAGCCCACACTCAAACATACCGCAATTATTGTTGCCAAGCAAATTGCCAAGATTTTCTTCATTCTTATTCATCCTTTCTATGAATAAATTTTCATAATAATTAAATAACCGTTAAGAGTAAAGACTCACCGTATTTTTTCATTTGTTCTATATAATCATCTCCAAATTTTTTTCGTATGACGTTAAAAGCCTTTTCAATCTGAGGATATCGTAAATTTATATCATGACAATCCGAACCGATCAGAAGAATATTTCCCTTTTTCAAAAACGATATTGCTTTATATCTACTTGGAAATGATATAAAAAACTCCGCATTTGCCTGCATCAAAATATCGCTTTCGCTTATTTTTTTCAATACAGCCCGACTCTGGAGATTCATATATCTTTCTATATGGGCGAGGATGATATGACTTTTCCCGGCAAGCTCTCTCAATTCTCCAAGTATATATTCAGACCAACTTATCATCGGCATTTCCAGAAGAAGAAGATTACTTCCTTCAATTCTTAACGAATTAATATTTTCCATGCGACTAATGCCCTGATAGTATCGCACTTCCGCCCCTAATTTTATATCAGGGCCTCCGGCAGGCAACTTCGTTTTCAATAATTCAAAAGCTTTTTTTCGCCTGTCAAGAAACGAGGCAACCGTTTCATCGTCTGCATAAAAATGCGGCGTCGCTATAACAGTCCGCACACCTTGAGCCATCTGCATGTTGATCAAACAAAGACTTTCAGTCACATCACGACTTCCGTCATCCATACCCGGTAAAATATGACTGTGCCAATCAATCATTGTCCGGAACCTTTCATAGAATTCCTATAATATTTATAATTACGGCTGTGTTTTTTATATTTACCATAAAATCCGTTTCCGAATCTCGCATCATTTATTACACATCCAAGAATATTCACTTTAGAAAGTTTCAATTGTTGAAAACAGCGCTCTAATGCTTTTTTTTCTGTATATTCTTCACGGATCACCACAATCATGCCTGAAACAAGTTTTGATATAGAGATTGCGTCGGACACAATATTGACAGGAGGAAGATCGATAATGATATAATTAAACATGCCTCTAAGTTTACTTAAAATATTTTCCATTCTGCTCGATCCCAAAAGCTCCGAGGGATTAGGTGGAAGATCTCCAGACGGAAGGACAAACAGATTGCTAATCAAAGGTGATTGAAACTCAGATAATTGTGCTCCCTTCCCTTTCAACAAATCCGTAAGTCCGGGATAACTTTCAATATCTAACTTCTTTGCTATCGAGGGAAGCCTGAGATCCCCGTCGATCAAAAGAACATTATCTTTTTTTTCTGCAAATACATATGCTAAATTTATCGCAGTAGTACTTTTGCCTTCTCCGCGTACCGAACTTGTAATCCCTATCACAGGGCACTCGTCATCCTCCGGGAAAGTAAAATCCAGATTTGCACGAATCAGTTTATATTGTTCAAGAGCTGTAAAACTTAAATTTTTACAAAGCAGTTTCCGTTCTTCGTCGCCCGTACTCGGAAATCGTTCATTTCCGCGTGTTTTCTTCTTATTATGTTCCACTTTTCTGTCACCTACTGAACTTTATCTTAGATACTCTTAAAAATAATATCTGGAAGATCTTTTGTCAGCGTCCAAAAGATCAGGAACTCTTCCCAGTATCGGATAATCATATGTCTTTAAAATATATTCTTCACTATGTATCGTATCGTCCATCAAAGCCAAAACAGTAAATACCCCCACTGAGAGCAACAATCCTATGACAAACCCGATAGCGGTATAACGCGTAATATCTGGGGCAACCTTTTTAAGTTCCGGAATAGCAGAATCAACAACTTCCATCGAAGCGCCATTTATAATCTCGGAAATACGTACCGGAAGGACCTCTGCAATCGTATTGGCTATCTTGCTGGCTTCATATGGATCTTCGCAAGTAACAGTTACCCGCATAATTTCAGTTTCGTTGGAAGACTCATATTTAATCATGGAGGAAAGTTCTTTCCATGTATAAATTATTCCAGATTTTTCTATCACTCGTTCCAACGTGCTGCGGCTTTCCAATATATCACCATAAGTACGAATCAAACTTTGAGCAGCGGTCAATTCCGAAGAACTGATGCTGAAATTTGTGTTACCAACTGAAAACGAGCTGTTGTTCACATAAAGCTTGATATATGAAGAATAAGTAGGAGTTATTATAAACGTAGACACTAAAAAACCTATCACGGCAGTCAGCAATCCACATAGGACAATAACCCAGGCGCGCTTTAACAGCGTTTTTGATATATGCAATATATCAATAGTATAATAATCTCTATTGTTTTCTTGTTTATCCACTAAACTCCTTCGCTCCCTTAAAATGCCGAAAACAAAACATCTGCCTGAAAAAAAAATATTATACAAATCATATTGTTTCCATATCGGTATCGGCATAAATCCCATTTTCTTTAATTGTATCACAAATCTTTTCTTTTTGCAAGACCTTTTCAACTAAAATTTGAATAAAATAAAAAAAATTTACATAAAAGCAAACAAAATGGACCCGGAAACGTATTCAATTTCGCCGGTATGACATGCTCGTCATTTTTTATTACATACTTTTTAAGTAACTAAAATCACAATAAAACTTCCTAAAATATGTTAACAATAAAATCCGAATAACAAACAATTATCAAAAACAGACAGGTATAAAAGTTGATTATTACGTCCCCGTCCTAACTCAAGCAGTCCCCTTATTGTTAAAAACCACACACAATAGAAATTCCTGTAACTTCATATCACCAAATAAATGTCAAATTAAAAAGATAGACAACATAAACCATGCTGTGTCTTCATCAAGATTTTTATCTGAAAATCTCTTTCCCGTTTTCTTAGTAAATATAAAGATAAAATTATATTTAAATCTCTAATTAAGAATAAATACAATTTGCGACCTACGTCCGAAACATTTCTGCATATTTTCCGTCTGCCACAATAACTGCTTATGAGCGACTTTTCATGATTTACCCATTTGCCATCAATAGATACCTTTTGTTCAGATCAAACCAAAAATTGCCATAAAGCCTTCAAAAAAACAAAGTATAAAAAACAGGAGTTTTCAATTTGAAAATTGAACCGAGTTTTATAACTAAAACCTTCTTACTTAAAATTATAATGTTTTTAATTCAAAAAAAACAGCTAAAAAATAAAGAAGCCTTAAAAACACTATGTTTTCAAGGCTTTTTTGGCTCCCCCTGTCTGGCTCGAACAGACGACCCTGCGGTTAACAGCCGCATGCTCTACCGACTGAGCTAAGGA
>CALWNV010000040.1 GCA_944382895.1 uncultured Clostridia bacterium
AGATCCTGAGTAAGCTCATTGAATTTTGCTCTTGTAAGAGTTATATCAAGATGTTTTGGACCTTCCGCGTCCGCTGTTATGAACGGAAGATTGATGTTCGCGGAAGTCATGCCGGAAAGTTCTATTTTTGCTTTTTCAGCGGCTTCTTTCAAACGTTGTAGTGCCATTTTGTCTTTTGAAAGATCGATCCCGTTCGATTTTTTAAATTCGGATATCAGAAAATCTATGATCCTTTGGTCAAAATCGTCTCCTCCGAGATGTGTATTACCGTTTGTTGACAATACTTCAAAGACTCCGTCGCCTATTTCAAGAATCGATACGTCAAATGTTCCTCCGCCAAGGTCAAAAACCATTACTTTCTGTTCTGAATCTTTGTCTATTCCATATGCAAGCGCTGCGGCTGTAGGCTCATTGACTATACGCATAACTTCAAGTCCTGCGATAGTTCCCGCGTTTTTTGTAGCTTGACGCTGGCTGTCGTTAAAATATGCCGGAACGGTAATAACAGCTTGGGTGACTTTTTCGCCAAGATATGCTTCAGCGTCTGTTTTAAGTTTTTGAAGAATCATTGCGGAAATCATTTCCGGAGTATATTCTTTACCGTCTATCGTAACTTTATGAGATGTTCCCATTTCCCGTTTAATGGATATCACGGTTCTATCGGGGTTTGTTATCGCTTGTCTTTTTGCCACCTGTCCGACCATTCTTTCTCCGGTTTTTGAAAACGCGACAACAGAGGGTGTTGTTCTCGATCCTTCTGCATTAGCAATTACAACAGGTTCTCCTCCTTCCATAATTGCTACGCATGAATTTGTTGTACCTAAGTCTATACCTATTATTTTGCTCATCGAAAATCTCTCCTTTTGTTTTTTCATTTGACTACTCTTACAAGAGCATGCCGTATTATTTTATCGTTTATTTTATATCCTTTTTGAAGTACTTCTGAAATTTTATTTGTGTCAAGCTCATCGTCTTCGCATGTCATGACAGCGTTATGGATATTAGGATCAAACTCATCCCCTCGCTCTCCGTATGCTTTGACCCCGAGATTGTAAAAACTTGTTTTCGCCTGATCGAGAACCATCTGCACCCCGTCTCTCAGCGGAGTTTTTTCATTTGATGATGCAAGAGCTCTTTCAAGATTATCTATTATCGGAAGGATCTCGCTTATTGTGTCTGATATGACTAAAGCTCTCAGCCCTTCTTTTTCGGCTGTTGTACGTTTTTTATAGTTATCAAAATCAGCAGCCAGACGTATGAATTTATCCCGGGCTTCTTTGAGTTCATCGTTTTCGTTTTCTTTGTTTTCGCATGATACGTTTTTCTCTGTTTTTTTATCAGGCTGGTTCTGCTCTTCGGTACAAACATCTTCAGAAGATTTTTCTTTTTTCTTTTTATCAGCCATTTCATATCTCCTTATCCATAAGTTTTTTTAACTCTTCGGTAATATATTCACATCCGGCCGAAAGTTTTGCGTAGTCTATGCGTGTAGGCCCCATAAGACCAAAAACAACCGGAATTTTCCCTGTACATGTCGCGGCAATTATACTTGTATTGTCGATTGCCATCAGACTGTTATCGTCACCTATAAAAATATTTATTTTTTTGCTGTCACTTGTTTTTAATAGTTGCCGGGTTATTTTTTCATGACTTGACAGCATGTTCATATATTCTCTTGCGGTCTCAATATTTGCAAATTCGGGATACATAAGAAGATTTGCCGATCCGCTTATATGAAGTTCATAAGCTTTTATTTGCTCAATAAGATTGCGCATAGGTTCAACTATCTCAACCATGTTTTCGCAGTTTTTACGTATTTCCGTTTCAAGAAGGAGCATTCTGATATCACCTATTTGTTCAACGGGAAACCCCGACAAAACGGAGTTAAGTATCGCAGAGAGTCTGGTTATATCTTCTTTTTTAGGTTCTTCTTTAAGCTTTGCGAAACAGCTTTTAACGCTACCTCCGGCGCTTATAGCCATAAGCGCAAGCGTTTTTCTACCTGAAAGAACTATTTCAAACGTAAACACTCCTCCGTAACAGGAAGGAGATACAGCGAAAACAGTACAGTGCGAAAAATCCGCAAGATGCTCTGCCAGAACCTTGATCGTGGGAGTGAGTCCGGCGCAGCATTCAAGTTTTGAAGATAGAAAAGCTTTTTCTGTTTTTGAAAGTTTATATGGCAGAAGGGATGTTTTGACATAATAACGGTATCCCATATTTGACGGGACTCGCCCCGCAGAAGTATGCGGTTTACATAGATATCCCGCTTGTTCAAGATTGTTCATTTCGTTTCTTATTGTTGCAGACGAAACGCCCAGATCCTCTGTTTCGAGTAACGCTTTGGAGCCGACAGGTTCGCCGGTTTTTATATATACGTTAACAACGGAACTCAGTATTTTGCGTTTTCTGTCGTCCATTTAATGTCGCCTCCTTTTAGCACTCGCACCCTTTGAGTGCTAACGAAATGATAATAGCACTTTTTTTTGCTTTTGTCAAGTACTAAACGGCTTTTTTACCGAAATTTTACATTTCTTTCATAATCACGGACAAAACACAAAAAAATATCACTTTTTTATTTTAAGAACCGTTTACGGATTGCGGCATATTATGTAATGAAAAGGAAGGTGGCCGTTATGCGCAGATTCGGCAGAGGACGCAGAAAAACTCCTGTCGCATATATTCTTATCGCTCTTTGCCTGGGTATTCTCGGTGCGCTTTGTTTACCTCAGGGACTGATGATAGGAATATTGGCGCTTACGGTCGTTTTGGTGTGTCTATTGTGCTGTTTATAAAAATAACGCTGAATTTGATTATTTAATAAGAAAGGATCTGTTAAGGTAATGAAGGTTGTTATATGGAAAGCCCCAAAATATCTGAGAGGTTTGCTTCGTGCGATATTTAAAGTAAAGGAATAGTCATTAACCGCATATTTATATAGAGACGGTAATGTTTGTATTTCAGTAATTTATATTTTGGTTTATTTCACGCAATCATATGCGTTGCAAAATAATGATGTATAAAAAACATTTTAGAATATTCCGCATATTACATATTTGTTTTTTAATAAAGCGGTAAATAAAACACCGGGAAAACCTTTTTTGGTTTTCCCGGTGTTTTGTTATAGATTTTACGGGAGAAAAACGCTTTATAAATTTTCTATGGATACTTATTGCTATGTAAAAAGCGGATATGATGAAAGATTTCATGTGTTTTTCGGATAACTTGATATATCATATCAACTGATTAAAAGGTGATTTCAAGGGAAAACCATCCTTCTTTACAAAAACATGAACATATCGCATTGTTTTTTTTACAGAAGTTTCTAATTGATTGCAGCCCTATCCCGTGAAGACCGTCCATAGAAGCGGTTGGAAATCCTTCCTTATTCATAAGAATCGGTTCTGCACAGGGGTTTGTAATTTTTATCATTAGTTTCGGATAATTTATTGCTTTACATAAGATTTTTCGTTGTTCCGGAGGCAGTTTTTCACAGGAGTGAATAGCGTTTTCTATCGCATTTGCAAATATAACGGATAAACTTGCCGAATCGACCGGGAGTTCATCGGGAAAGGCAAGTGTTGCATCTATTTGGATTTGATGTTGCTGTGCTTGATTAAAATATACAGAAAACATTGCGTTCAATGTCGGGTCTTTGCACCATCGTTTCGGCTCGACTTCTTCTAATTTCTTTTTTGCCATGCCGATATAAGAAAAAGCTTCTTCGCAGTTACCTTCATTTATAAGTGAGGCGATAGTATTAAGTCGATGCCGGAGATCATGCTTTTCAATGCGTATCGCTTCTTCCGAGGATTGAAGCGCGTTAATGTGGTTATTAAGCTCTGAAATCTGCAATGTAAACAGTTCAGAATTATGTCGTGATTCCATTTCTTTTTGAATACTTGAAAAAAGGAAAATAATTATAGCATATGTTCCTGCCGAAATAAATGTAAGAACAGGCTTTATTACCGTACCTAAAAATGATTCCCCAACAATATCTGTTATTATAAAAAAAACGGCCAAATAATAAATTATCAGAGGTATGCACAGCAACAGCCACCCTTTATTTATGTAATTTATTGTTCTTAAATATTTGGGTCTGAGATATTTTATAAAACACCAAAGAACAATAAAAGACATTATACAATAGCCTAAAATTAGCCCCCAAAGTTTTTTTCCTGATATAATATACATAAATACTCCGATATGTTGTATTAGAAAACAAAACAAAACGCTTGACAGAAATTGAAAAAGCAATTTCCAACCTCGGGTTTTACTTATATATCCTGTTATGATCAATGTCGGAAGATGGTTTGTAAAAGGATATAATTTCATGAAAAGATCTCTTTCAAGAAGTATATAAAGAACTATATCAAAAATTATAAGTATTATTGTAAAAATGCTAAGTATAAAGAGAGCTTTCTTCAAAGAAAAACGTGGTTCGGCAAACAAAGAGGTTATTCCTACGCCTATAATCGTATAAGCGAGAGAAAGAAAAAGAAAGAGCATATTTATTTACCCCCAAGCCAATAATTCATCCATGTTTGTTTTATATTTACGGTTAATCGGCGTGGCAATGGGACCATGTCCCCGTTATCCATTTTTGCTGTGTTGTTTTCGATAGATAAGATGTGTCGTAAGTTTAGAATATAGCTCGAACCGCATAGAATAAAGCATTTATCTTTAAGTATGGGAAGAACACTTTCCTTAAAAGATTTGTGTAAGCTTACACTAATTATTTTTTTTTCATTGATACAATGGTAAGCTATAGTTCTTCCGACCCGTTCGGCATAGATTATGTGATCCAACGCAACGAGGCATAGCCCTTTTGTAGTATGAATCAATATGGATTCTCTGATATTTTTTGTTATATATTCAATAGCTTGGTCGAGTGTATCAAAAAATTCTTCGCGTTTTACAGGTTTTATCAAATAATAAAATGTACGTACTCGGTAAGATTCTACTGCATAGTCTCGCGATGTTGTCAAATAAATTATTTCACCTTTAGCGCCCATTTCTCTTAGCTTTATGCCTGTTTCAATACCGTTTTGTGGCGGCATTAAAACATCCAGTACATATATATCGAAGTTTGTACATTCTTCTGAGCATAGAAGATCTTTGCCAGAGGAGAAACCCGAATAAGAGATGTTGATATCTGTTCGTTTTTGTATGTATTGATTCAATAATGCGATAACAATATCAAGTTCTTTTTTTTCATCATCGCAAATAGCAATTTTTATCATACGTGTTCCCCCTTTCTAATTATTATACCAATTTAGTGCAAAATCAATCCAATTTTGCACATATGATTATAGTCCCGTTTTTTTATGATATAATTATAAAAAATATTGTTCATTATATCATAAAAAATGTTTGTTGTCAATTTTGATGTGTTTTTGTAAAAAAATAGAAAATAAGTAAGTTTATTTAATTCTTCAAAATCAATGTTTATGTACTCGTTTATTATGATATAAATATTTTATTTTTCAAATTCTCTTGTTAAAATTTTTTAAGAGTTAACTCTTGATGAATTTATTTGGGAGGATTTTATGAAAGAAATAAATATTTACGGGTATATGAGAGTTTCTACGAAGGAACAGTGTGAAAAACGTCAGTTTATTGCTTTACGTAATTTTTCTGTGCCGGAAAAAAATATTTTTTTTGATAAAATTAGCGGAAAAGATTTTAACAGGCCGGAATATCGCAAACTTCTTAGAAAAGTCAAACCAGGGGATGTGATAGTAGTAGAATCTATTGATAGAATAGGTCGTAATTATGAGGAAATTTTAGAGCAGTGGCGTATTATCACTAAGGAAAAAAAAGTACATATTGTTGTTATGGATATGCCTCTTCTTGATACGCGACAAAAAGGAAATGATCTTACGGGGACTTTTATAGCTGATCTTGTTCTGCAAATCTTATCATATGTAGCGCAAACAGAAAGGGAAAATATAAGGCAGCGTCAAAAGGAAGGAATTGCTGCCGCTAAATTGCGAGGAGTTCGTTTTGGGCGGCCAAGAAAAAGAATACCGAAAGAGTTTGAAAAAATAAAAGAAGATTGGTTAGATAAAAAAATTGTTTCTCGTGAGGCAGCGAGATGTCTTGGGGTTGCGCCGGACACTTTTTTGAGATGGGTATATGGAAAATAATTGTTAACTTTTATAGGTCTTTGTTTGAAAAGGTATACTTTTTCAAACGAATATGATATAATAATAAAAAATGTTTTTTTTACACAAACATAGTTATAAAATTATAAAAAAACGCTGACCGAAAAAGTATGATATTTTGTTCAGTAAATTATTTTTGTTTACAACTAAAAACTGCCTCTCTATAATGTGATACACTGAATATTATGCATCTGATATTTTTGAATATAATTAATTTACGGTCGTATGGTATTTCTTTAGAAAATAAAGGTAATGAGGTATTTCAATATGTCTTTTTTATCTTGTTTTATGAATACAATTACAAATAGTAATTTTTTAGAGCGTTCGGTTGAGACCAATCGTATTGTCCTGAGAACCGGTGCGGTGGTTACGTTAGGTATTGAGGCTTTTAATATGTTTCGAGTGATTGTTTTGTCAAATTCAGGACTTGAGACACTTAATAACAGTATTTATTTCGGGTTTTATCTTTTTTATTTTTTGTGCTGTTTATTATTTCTTATACTGGATTTTAAATTAAAGTCATCTATTAAAGTTAGACACAGGCTTTATATGGTCAGCGGTAGTATATTTTTGTTTTGGAGTACGGCTTTTAATATATATGATATATATAGTTCTGATGCAGTTGGGAATTTTACTATCATTACGGCTACAATTATTTTTTCTGCTTTTTTTATTATAAAACCTCTTTACGCTCTCATAAATTTAGGTCTTAGTTCCGCAATTTTTATTTTCTTTTTATATAGAATATATAGTTCTGGGGAAGCAATTAATTTTTTAATTACCGTATTGTTATGTGTTGTTGTATATTTTGTGCGTTATTATCATCTTTGTGTCGAGTTATCTCAATCACAGAAGCTAAATAACCTGAGTCAAGAGTTATATGAAATAAAACGAGGGTTTCAGCTTTCTGCCGAGCAGCATGAACTTATTAGGGAAAAAGTAAGTTATGTTACTTTTGAGTGGAATATCCGTAAAGATTGGATACGTTTTTCAAAGGAATGGAGCGAATGGTTTGGGCAGCCCCAAAATATACCAGAATTTAGTACATATATCAGTAATCTGAAAGTGATTACGCCGGAACAGAAAAATATTCTGTCGGAATGTTTGGAAAAAGCCAAAGAAGGGGCAGCTTTTCAGAAACTTGAGTTGTTATTGCCGTTAAAGGCAGGTGGCAACGGGTGGTTTGACCTGAAGGTAGTTACACAGACAAATAAGCATGGAGAGCCGATATTTGGGATAGGTATGTTGACTGATATAACTGATGAAAAAGAAAAAATCAATCAACTGGAAAAAGAATTAACAAAAGATCTTTTTACCGGAGTTTTAAACAAGACATCGATAGAACGTTACGGAAAGAAAAAAATAAAGCAGTTGAATGAAAATGAAATACTTGCGGTCTTGATATTGGATATAGATAATTTTAAAAGTATAAATGATACTTTCGGGCATCCTGTAGGTGACCATGTGTTAAAAGAAACAGCTGCTTTAATACAACGTTACGCTCCTCACGGCGCAAAAGTGGGACGTATAGGCGGAGATGAATTTGCGGTATTGTTTGTTACGGATAATTTATTAAATTTTTATAGTTATGGTAAAATTCTGTTGGATGAGGTATCTAAAATAAAATATAGCGATATTGAAATTCATGTCAGTTGCAGTATAGGGATTTCAGCGGCGGATATAAAAGAAGGAGGTTATTTAGAGTTATATAAAAAAGCTGATCAAGCTTTATATCATGCAAAGAGTATGGGTAAGCGACAGATATATTGTTACGGCAAGTATTGTCCGGATAATTTTAAGAAAGACATTTACTTGACATAAGAAAAAACGCAAAATTTATAATGAAATAAATATTGATTGCAGTATTTCACATATATAATTTTTAGATATACGTTTGGTTTATAGAAAACCTTAGTAAATTTCGTAAAACAAAGATTGGTATTCTATATGTTGTGTTGGTTTTGGGGATTAGGTATAAAATATTGAGTTAAAAAAATAAGAAAACCGAAGTAATATTAATCATCACTTCGGTTTTTTGTTTTTTTAATATTCATACAGAATTTCGGGATTTTTTAATTTTATGCTTGTTTTGTTATTTCAAAAATACCGTCGAGAATATATGTTGGTCTGTATGGAAAAAGTTCTATGTTCTCAGTATTTGTTACGCCTGTGAGAACAAGTGTTGTTTCAATTCCGCTTTCGATTCCCGCAATAATGTCCGTGTCCATACGGTCGCCGATTATCACAATTTCGTCTGGAGCGGCGCCGAGGAGTTTCATCGCGTGTTTCATCATAAGAGGGTTCGGTTTACCTATAAAATAAGCTTGTTTGCCTGTGGTGAGTTCAATAGGTGATATAAGTGCTTTTGTAGCGGGAATTATCCCTTCTTCAGCCGGAGCAGTCATGTCGGGATTTGTTCCTATTAGTTTAGCTCCGCCAAGAACAAGGCTTACGGCGCGTTTAATTCTGTCATATGTATATGATGGTGTTTCTCCCACTACAACATAATCGGGATCAACATCGTTCATGGAAAGACCGGCGGCGTATATAGCGTTTATCAGACCGGCTTCTCCTATCACGTATGCGCTGCCGTGCGGCGTCTGGCTTGCGAGAAATGCAGCAGTAGCGATGGCGCTTGTATAAAAATGATCTTCGGGGACGTCAAGACCGAGCCGTGAAAGTTTTTCGGAAAGTTCTCTCGGTGAGCGTTCGCTCGAGTTTGTGAGGAATAGAAACTTTTTATTGTTTTGTGTAAGCCACTCAACAAATTCCTTTGCTCCGGGAAGAAGTCTGCTGCCGTGATACATAACTCCGTCCATATCGCATATAAAGCCTTTTTTTTGTTTTATGTGTTCGATATCTTTTATCATACGTGTAATCATCTCTCCCTGTTTTGGGTTTCCCTCTATCAATTTTTTCAGTCAAGAAAATCTTTAAGACGTTTACTTCTGCTTGGGTGACGCAGTTTTCGGAGAGCTTTTGCTTCAATTTGTCTTATACGTTCGCGTGTTACACGGAATTCTCTGCCCACTTCTTCTAATGTTCTTGTCCTGCCGTCTTCAAGACCGAAACGCAGCCGTAAAACACGCGCTTCTCTGTCAGAAAGTGTTTTAAGCACTTCATTGAGCTCTTCTTTCAGAAGCGTCTGCGATGCGACATCAGAAGGCGCCGGAATGTCATCATCTGCCAGAAAATCTCCGAGATGGCTGTCCTCTTCTTCACCGACCGGGCTTTCAAGAGAAACAGGTTCAAGCGCAACTTTCATAATTTCCCTTACTCTTTCTACTGGCATGTTCATTTCAGCCGCGATTTCGTCAGCCTGAGGTTGGCGTGCTAATTCCTGAACAAGCGCGCGTTCTGTTTTTAGCAGGCGATTAATGGTCTCTACCATATGAACAGGGATTCTTATGGTACGAGCTTGATCGGCTATCGCCCGTGTTATGGCCTGTCTTATCCACCATGTGGCGTAGGTCGAAAATTTATAGCCTTTTGTGCTGTCGAATTTGTCAACCGCTTTGATAAGCCCCAGATTTCCTTCCTGAATAAGGTCAAGGAACAAAAGACCTCTTCCGACGTATCTTTTCGCAATGCTTACAACAAGCCGGAGATTCGCTTCATTAAGCTTTTTCTTCGCCTCCTGATCTCCTTTGGCGATACGTTCCGCGAGTGCATTCTCCTCTTCGGATGTAAGAAGAGGAACTCTGCCTATTTCGTGCAGATATACTTTAACCGGGTCATCTATTGTTATTCCTTCAGCTTGCAAAAGGGCCTCCATGTCCTCAGGGTCAACCGGCAGAGTGTTTACTTCATCTTCAAGAGATTTAAGTTCAGGGTCAATATTGAAATCCTCTTCTATTTCAATATCAGCTGAACGCAGGTCGTCGATTACGATGGCAATTTGTTCCGGGGTAAGATCAATGCGGTCAAGTTTATCGGATTTTTCATTGTAAGAAAGAGTCCCTTTTTCTTTGCCTTTTTCCATAAGAGCTTTGATTACCGCTTTTTTTTCGTTAGTGTCCATTTTTCCTCATCCTTATTTTTTGTATTTGTGCCTCAAATGATTCGTCTGATGCGAATCCCGATTGTATTATCTTTGTGCGTTGGTCTTTGAGCTCAGCGCATAGTTTTTTTATTGTTTCGGGAGAAACTGTCATGGCATTTATATCTGAAATAAAGGAATATATATATGAAATTTCCGACGGTTCAAAATGTTTTGAAAGCATATTCATGTGTTCTCCTGACGGATTTTGTTTTATTTTTTCCGAAACAGCGTTAAATACACGTCTGTTAAAATCGGTAACAAAATCTTCTTCATGAATATTTTGCTCAACTTCCTGTATTTTTTCCGGATAATTGAGAAGTATCGAAATTATATCTTCTTCGATTTTAGCAACTTTGGGCCATTTTTGTTTTTGAGGATTTATTTTATTGTTACGTCCCTGAAGTTCCGATAACAGCTTCCGGTTTTCTTCACGCTTTTTGCCTGAATTAAGCTTTTTTTGTAAACGGTTGAGTTCTGCCGATATTGATTCGGTTTTTACGCCCATGTCATGAGCAATCTTTTCTGTATATATGTCGCGTTCGACAGGCCCCGGTATCCCGGCCAGAATACCTATAAGTTCTTTCATACAAAGAGCTTTTTCGCTTTCCAAGGTCAGGTTATATTTTTGTTTTGTTGTCATTATTTTATATTCTGTGGAATTAGGAGAAAGAGTAAGCATTTTTTTAAAAATTTCCGGCCCTTTATCTGTTTTCATAAGCTCGTCCGGATCTTTTCCGCCCTGAATCGTAAGGACTTTTACCGACAGTCCGTTTGCTTCAAGAATATCTATTGAACGGGCAGTGGCTTTTTTTCCGGGTCCGTCACTGTCAAAGCAAACGGCGATGTTTGGATTGTATCTTTTAAGTAGAAGCGCTTGTTTGGGGGTAAAAGCTGTGCCTAATGCCGCGACTGCGGATGTGAAGCCTGCTTGGTGAAGAGATATGACATCCATATAACCTTCACAGATTATGATCTGGGGGGCTTTCGAATCTTTTGCGAAATTTATCGCAAAAAGGTTTTCCTGTTTTTTGAAAACAATCGTATCGGATGTATTGAGATATTTTGCCGGGGAATCCTTGTCAAAAGTCCTTCCTCCGAATCCGACAACGTTCCCTCTGTGGTTGATTATGGGGAACATGGCTCTGTCTCTGAATCTGTCAAAAATCTTGCCGCTGTTGTTACGGATCGCCAATCCGGCGGCAACAATATCGTTTTCGACATAACCTTTTTCAATCAGATATTTTGACAACGTATCCCATTCGGGAGGAGCATAGCCAAGCCCGAAATGTTTTATTGTAGATGTTTTCAAATGTCTTGAATGAAAGTATTCCAAGCCTTTTGTTCCGGAAGGGGATATCATATAGTTGTAATAGAACCGTGCAGCGTCGCGGTTGATGTCGTAAACTTTTTTTCGAAGTGCCGCAAGTTCCGTATCCATAAAATCTTTCTGGGGGACTTTTATTCCTGCTATATCCGCTAGATGCCGGACAGCTTCCGGAAACGAGAGATTTTCAATTTTCATTATAAATGTTATGACATCTCCGCCGGTACCGCAGCCGAAACAGTAAAACATCTGTTTTTGCGTACTGACATGAAACGACGGTGTACGTTCACTATGAAAAGGGCATAGTGCAACAAAATCACTTCCGCTGCGCCGTAGTTCGACATATTTTGAAACAATACTTTCAATGTCACAGCGTGAACGTAAATCACTTAAAAATTCGTCACCGAAACCGTAAGCCAATTATAGCGTCCTCCGTTTAATTCTTCTATATATATATACGCGAAAAAAATCGAAAATCCTTTTTTCGGTTAAATTTATTCTTATTTTGTTTTTGATTATTCTTTGTATGTCTTGTAAAGCGCCGGCGGCGGAAATCCCTCCGCCGCCGGATACTATTGATTTACTATTATGATTTTTCAAAAACTATTTTCCCGTCTACGGCTTTCGCGGTTACTCGGTCACCTGAAGAAAATGTTTTATCAAGCATTTTTTCCGCGATCCCGTCTTCGATAAGCGTTTGTATAGCGCGTTTGAGCGGCCTTGCGCCATAAGTCACATCAAATCCTTTGTCAGCAACGATATCGATCGCGGCATCTTCAACTGTAAGTGTTATGCCCAGGCCGTCAAGACGTTTTTGAACTCCGGAAATAAGTCTTTTAGCGATTTCCCGAATACTGTCTTTGTTTAGTTGCTCAAACACGATTATATCGTCAATACGGTTTAGAAATTCTGGGCGAAAGGCGCGTTTCAACTCGCCCATTACATCGTTCCTGATTTTTTCCTGAGTTTTTGTAAATTCATCGTCCTGTGCTGCAAATCCAAGTTTTTTATGCTCGGTTATAAGCTTAGCACCGATATTTGATGTCATGACAATAACAGTGTTTTTGAAATCTACTTTCCTGCCTTGTGCGTCGGTCAGTATTCCGTCATCAAGAATTTGGAGAAGAATATTAAAAACATCAGGATGCGCTTTTTCTATTTCGTCAAATAAGATTACGCTGTAGGGCTTGCGGCGTACTTTTTCTGTAAGCTGTCCACCCTCATCAAAACCGACATATCCCGGAGGAGACCCGATAAGACGGGATACGGTGTGTTTTTCCATATATTCGGACATATCTACCCGGATCATAGAATTTTCATCACCGAACATAACCTCGGAAAGGGCTTTTGAAAGTTCAGTTTTCCCTACGCCGGTGGGACCCAGGAATAAAAACGAGCCTACCGGGCGTTTGGGATCTTTAAGACCGACCCGGCCACGCCGTATTGCCTTTGCAACGGCGTTGACAGCCTCATCCTGACCAACTACCCGTTGATGCAGAATGTTTTCCATGTTGAGCAGCCTTTCGCTTTCTTCTTGGACAAGCTTTTTGACGGGAATCCCTGTTGACTGGGAAATAACGTCTTCTATCTCGTCGCTTGAGACTACAAGATTTTTCGAGGAATTTTCATCGCTCCATTTCTTTTTGAGTGCGGAAAGTTCATCTCGCGCCTGTTTTTCATCATCACGAAGTTTTGCGGCTTTTTCAAAATCCTGATTGCGGACGGCGTCTTCCTTTTCTGCTACGAGTCGCGCGATCGCCTCTTCTTTTTCTTTCATGTCGGGAGTGACCGTTAGGCTTTGGATACGTACGCGGCTTGCTGCTTCGTCCATAAGATCAATTGCTTTATCCGGCAGATATCTGTCTTGTATATAACGTTTTGAAAGGCGTACAGCGCTTTCTATCGCGTCATCGGTTATTTTGACTTTATGGTGCGCTTCATATTTATCACGGATACCCTTTAAGATAGCGATAGCATCTTCAGTTGAAGGTTCATCTACGATTATTGGCTGAAATCTTCTTTCAAGAGCGGCGTCTTTTTCAATGTTTTTACGGTATTCGTCTATTGTGGTAGCGCCTATTACCTGTAATTCCCCGCGTGCCAGCGATGGTTTGAGTATGTTCGCGGCATCTACCGCACCTTCCGCCGAGCCGGCTCCGACAAGCACATGTATTTCGTCTATAAATAAAATTACGTTTCCTGCTTTTGTAACTTCATTTATGGCGTTTTTGATCCTCTCTTCAAAATCGCCTCTGTATTTGCTTCCGGCAATCATAGAGGCTATATCAAGCGTTACAACTCTTTTACCTTTCAGAAGCTCAGGGACTTTACCATCGACAATATGTTGTGCGAGACCTTCGGCTATTGCCGTTTTACCTACTCCCGGTTCACCTATAAGACATGGATTGTTTTTTGTACGGCGGGAAAGAATCTGTATTACTCTTTCGATTTCTTTCGATCTGCCTATTACGGGATCGATTTTATGTTCTTCAGCCATGTCGGTAAGATCTCTCCCGAAAGTGTCGAGTGTCGGAGTGTCTTTATGCGTTTTTTTACCGGGCTTGCGGTTTGTCTGATCCGGTCTGTCGCCCTGTGCTGCGACAAGTCCCATGCTTTCAAGGATATCTGAGTATATTTCTTTTATATCGGCACCGTTAAGTTCAATAATCTCTACGCCTTTACTGTCACGCTCTCTCAAAAGAGCCATCAAGAGGTGTTCTGTTCCGATCACATTATGGCCTGTTTGCCTTGCTTCTGAAAAAGACTGTTCAAGAATTTTTTTAAGACGTGGTGTCATATCCTGTCCGGAAACAAAGGAAGGAGTTCCTGTGCCGATCATCTCGGATATTTTTGAGACAATATATTCGCTTGTAATACCGTTTTGAGATAGTATTTTTTGCGCAATACTGTCTGAGGTTTGCGCAAGGCCGAGAAGAAGGTGCTCTGTTCCTATATATCCGTGACCGAGTTCTCCCGCCGCTCGCATTGCGGCATTGAGAGCTTCAGTGGCTTTTGCGGAAAAGTTATTCATATTTATCATTCCTTTCGGATCGGTAATTTCTCATATGTTTTATTTATTGTTTAGGGTTTGCCGTATAAGTTCCGCCCGTTTCATATCTCGACGGCGTATTTCCATATTTTCGCCCCCATACAGCATGAGCGTATATGGTTGTGATTTTATAAACAACTCGTCAAGAGTGTTTACGTCAAGATTCAGCAGCCCTCCTTCAGCCCCGAGCCTTATATCCGATAACAGTTTTGAAAATTCCTGTGAAGAAATAAGACGTGCTTTTTGGAGGATACCGTATGCTCTGAAAATTCTGTCTTCTATGTTTATGTTTTCAAGCATTTTTTCTCGGAGTACGGCTTCATTTTGGGCAATCTGTGAGACGACTTCAAGCAGTCGATGAAGGATATCTTCTTCAGTTATACCTAAAGATATTTGGTTTGATACTTGATAAAGACATGCGCCTGGTTGAGATCCTTCACCGTAAAGCCCACGGACGGTAAGACCTACCTGTGATACGGTATTGATTATCTTGTTTATAAGTCCGCTTTCGTGTAATCCGGGCAAATGCATCATTACCGACGCACGCATACCGGTTCCTAGATTTGTAGGGCAATGTGTAAGAAATCCAAGCTTTTCAGAAAACGCGAAATGCAGTTTTTTATCAAGCGCGTCATCAAGATGATTTGCGGTTTCGTAAAGTCTTTCGAGTTTTTCTCCCTGGCCTATTACCTGTATTCTCAGATGATCTTCTTCATTTATCATAATGGAGATATTTTGTTTTCTGTCCAGTAAAAGTCCTGCTCCGGTACGGTCATTTGCAAATTCTGGGCTTATAAGATGCTCTTCGACCATTGAGCCTGCCTGTATAGTCGTGAGAGCTTCCATATCAATATAATCAAAGTTATATCCGGTCAGACTTTTTGCTGCGGTTTTTATTTTTTCACGAAGATCTTTTTTCGCTTCCGGATTAAGACGAGAGACAAAAGGAGTGTCTTTAAGATTTCGGGCAAGACGTATTCTTGATGAAACAACGGTTTTATCCATTTTGTCCTTCCTCCTTCTTATTTTCTATTTCTTTTATTTTATCTCTCAGTTGTGCAGCTTTTTCAAAATTTTCCGACGCTATTGCTTCTTCAAGCTGTTTTTTCAGTACATCGCATTCGCTTTTTTCTCTGCTTTTGAACGAATGAGGGACTTTACCCACATGTTTTTTGTTGCCGTACATACCGGAAAGTGCTGGCATAAGACGTTTTGAAAACGTAGTATAGCAATCAGCGCAGCCTACTTTGCCGTTTTTGCTTATTTCTGAGAACAGTATTCCGCATGTAGGACAGCGCAGCTCTGATAATTCGGAGCTTCTTTCAAGAAAGTTCGGAAGCATGTTATCCATGTCAAAAAAGTTGCTCATTGATGCCATTTGTGTCACTCCGAGTTTCGATGCGCATTCGGAACAGAGGAAAATTTCACTTGATTTTCCGTTTACGGTTTGTTTTAAATAAGTTGTCGCTATATTTTTTTTACAATTTTCGCATAACATGATAAATCATCCTTTCAGTACAAGAAGTATATTTTTAAGTATTGACGCTCTCGTTTCATCACGCTCGGACGGCGAAACGACCGAAAGTGCATTGTCAGATACTGCGGCTCTTATAATCTTGTGCGCTTGCGGAGAGATATATTCATTATCTTCCATGTTTTTCAGAAAAAGCGCGGCATCCATATTAGAAAGTGTTTTACCTATAGAATTTATTATATGCATTATGCGCGCGTTTTTATCGCTGTATTCAACACGGTGGATTCGTATATATCCTCCTCCTCCTCTCCGGCTTTCAATGATATATCCATGCTCCGGCGTAAAACGCGAAGTTATGACGTAGTTTATCTGACTTGGTACAACGTTGAATCTTTGTGCAAGTTCATTTCTTCCGAGTTCAACATCACCGTTTTGCGCTTCAAGAAGTTCTTTGATAAAAGCGCTGATCAAATCACTCTGTTTCATTTCGCACCCCTTTTTTTGACTTTGACTTTCTTTGACCTTTGTGTATATTATATCACCGCATTTAAAAAAATGCAAATTTAATTAAGGTCAGAGAAGGTCAAACTCAAGTTGAAAATATTATCTTTTATTATGTTTTCTCTAATTTACTTATTTTTTCTCTTTTTTTCTTTGATTTTCTTGATTTTTAAAATATTTGTGTAATTCATTAATAGTAGAATCTGATTCGTTTTCTATTAAAGTATCGAAATCT